>NZ_VBUM01000151.1 GCF_005774735.1 Microbacterium sp. 5K110
CCATAATCCAGTCCGATTCGCCGAGACTGCACCCTGCTGACGAAACCGCTGCAGACTGCAGTGGAGATGTCAGACAGATGCAGTCTCGCGGCCGGTGCCGTCACGGCCGGTGCGGCGCTCCACGCCCGGATGCCGCGACTACCGGCCCGTCGCCTCCGGAATCCGCGAGACTGCATCCTGCTGACAAAACCGCTGCAGGCTGCAGTGGAGATGTCAGGCAGATGCAGTCTTGCGAGATCGCCCAGCGCTACAGCGCCACCGCGTCGTGCGACGCGCGGCGGACGTCAGGCGCCGCGAAGCCGCTCGGCGAGGTACCCGTGCAGTGCGTCGAGCGGGATGCGCTCCTGGCCCATCGTGTCGCGGTCGCGGACGGTCACGGCGTTGTCGTCGAGCGAGTCGAAGTCGATGGTGACGCAGTACGGCGTGCCGATCTCGTCCTGACGGCGGTAGCGGCGGCCGATCGCGCCGGCGTCGTCGAAGTCGACGTTCCAGCCGGCAGAGCGCAGGGTGTCCGCGACCTCTCGGGCGAGCGGCGACAGGCGCTCGTTGCGCGAGAGCGGCAGCACGGCGGCCTTCACCGGCGCGAGGCGCGGGTCGAGCTTGAGCACCGTGCGGGTGTCGGTGCCGCCCTTGGCGTTGGGCACTTCTTCTTCGACGTACGCGTCGACGAGGAACGCCATCA
Organism: Microbacterium sp. 5K110; assembly: GCF_005774735.1. Lineage (GTDB taxonomy): Bacteria > Actinomycetota > Actinomycetes > Actinomycetales > Microbacteriaceae > Microbacterium. The sequence continues at coordinate 683 of NZ_VBUM01000151.1, forward strand.
TCGCGCGCGTCAGACCGAACGACGGCTCGATGACGTACGGGGTGTACTTCTCACCCGAGGCCTGGTCGAAGTAGGTGAGGCTCGAGCCCGAGGCATCCGAGTGGCTCTTGAGGTCGTAATCGGTGCGGTTGGCGACGCCCATGAGCTCGCCCCACTCCTTGCCCGGGAAGCCGAAGCGATACTCGACGTCGATCGTGCCGGCGGAGTAGTGCGCGCGGTCGTCTTCCGGGACGTCGAACCGCTTCATGTTGTCGGGGTCGATGCCCAGGTCGACGAACCAGTTCCAGCACGCCTCGACCCAGTGCTCGAACCACTCCTGCGCCTCGGCCGGGGGCGTGAAGTACTCGATCTCCATCTGCTCGAACTCGCGCGTGCGGAAAATGAAGTTGCCGGGGGTGATCTCGTTGCGGAACGCCTTGCCGACCTGACCGACGCCGAACGGGGGCTTGCGACGGGATGCCGTGAGCACATTGGAGAAGTTCACGAAGATGCCCTGCGCGGTCTCGGGGCGCAGGAAGTACAGGCCCGACTCGTCGTCGACGACGCCGAGGTACGTCTTCACCAGGCCGGAGAAGGCCTTGGGCTCGGTGTACTGGCCCTTGGTGCCGCAGTTGGGGCACGGGATGTCGGCGAGGCCGTTCTCGGCCGTGCGCCCCTTGCGGGCCTCGAAGTCCTCGATGAGGTTGTCGGAGCGGAAGCGCTTGTGGCAGTGCAGGCACTCCACGAGCGGGTCGGTGAACGTCGCGACGTGGCCCGAGGCCTCCCACACGCGCTTGGGCAGGATGATGCTCGAGTCGAGGCCCACCATGTCGCCGCGGCCGCGCACGAACGTTTGCCACCACTGGCGCCGGATGTTCTCCTTGAGCTCGGTGCCGAGGGGGCCGTAGTCCCACGCCGAACGCGAACCGCCGTAGATCTCACCGGCCTGGAACACGAACCCGCGATGACGCGCGAGCGAGATGACCTTGTCGAGGCGGGATTGTTCGGCCACGGTGGCTCCAATGGTCGGGAAAGTTGTGGGTGCGAGCGCGAGTGCGCGGCATCCAGTTTATCGAGCGAAGCCGCCCCTCATCGTGTGAGGCGTTCCCGCTGCACCGTGAAGGCCTCCAGCGCCGCATCGTCGATCTCGACGCCGAGCCCGGGCCCGGTCGGGACGCGCACGTGTCCGTCCTCGAGGACGGCGGGCGCCGTCACGATGTCGCGGTCGTAGAAGCGGGCGGATGCCGAGATGTCGCCGGGCAGCGTGAACCCCGGGAGCGCCGCGAGCGCGGCGTTGGCCGCCCGCCCGATGCCGGTCTCGAGCATGCCGCCGCACCACACGGGGATCCCGGCCGCGCGGCACCGGTCGTGGATCGCGAGGGCTTCGAGGTACCCGCCGACGCGGCCGGCCTTGATGTTGATGATCGCCGCGGCGCCGAGCTGCAGCGCGTCGGCGGCGGCCTTGTCCGACACGATCGACTCGTCCAGGCACACGGGGGTACGCAGGCGCTTCGCGAGCGTCGCGTGGTCGACGAGGTCGTCCTCCTGCAGCGGCTGCTCGATGAGGAGCAGGTCGAAGGCGTCGAGCCCCTGGAGCGTGTCGGCATCCGCGAGGGTGTAGGCGGAGTTGGCATCCACTTGCAGAGGGATGCCACCGAAGGCCGCGCGGACCGCGGCGGTGTCGTCGATGTCGCGTCCGGGCTTGATCTTGATCTTGATGCGGACGTACCCCTCGTCGAGGTAGCCACCGACGGTGTCGACGAGAGCGGCGGGGTCGCGCTGGATCCCGACCGAGACGCCCGAGGGCACGCGGTCCTTCTCTGCGCCGAGGTACGCGGAGAAGCTGCGGCCCTCTGCGCGCAGCGCGACGTCGATCACGGCGAGCTCGAGCCCGGCCTTGGCCATGCGGTGCCCAACGACGGGGGCGAGGATGCCGGCGACCTCCTCGGGTGCGACCGTGCGGCGCTCGAGCAGGGCGGGCGCGAGGAAGCGGGTGAGCACGTCCCACGCGCCCTGCGTGTACTCGCTGGAGTAGAACGGCTCGGCCTGCGTCACGACCTCGCCCCACCCGACGCCGTCGGCGGTCTCGGCACGGACGACGATCACCTCGCGCACCGTCTCGGTGCCGAACGACGTCGTGAACGGCGAGACCAGGGGAATCTGCAGGACCCGCAGCTCGATGGCATCCAGGGTCACGGGGGCGGCGGGAGTGCGGGGCGGCATGAGGGCAGGGTATCCGGCGTCCCGTCCCTTTGGT
>NZ_VBUM01000152.1 GCF_005774735.1 Microbacterium sp. 5K110
TCTGATTGATGAAGTCGTTGCGGCCCGCCGACGACCCGGTGCCGTTGTAGTTCACCGTCATGCCGTAGTTGCTGGCGACGTTCGTGCGCCACTGGTCGAGGGCGTTCTGCGACCACGTGGAGCCGGAGCCGGTGATCGTCACGTAGACGTCGGCCGCGTGCGCGGGCGCGACGCCCACGCTCGCGAGGGCCGCGACGACGACGAGCGCCCCCAGTCGGGCCAGGCGGGTACGGACATTCACGACGGGTTCTCCTCGGTGGGTCGATCGGGGCGGGGTGCCAGAGCGCGCTGAGCGAGGCGCCACTGGAGGTCGCGGGGAGGCTTTCCCTTGGGCGGCTGCGCGCGACGTTCCGCGCGCGTGACGGGGCTGCCCGGTGAGCGCCCCTGGGACGCCAGAATGCGCTGCAGGTCACGTGCCGACGCCGACGCGGCGGCGCGGCGCTGACGGTCGGACAGCTGCCCGGGGCCCTTGCCGCCGATCAGGCGCGCGACGATGAAGAGCGTCAGCACGAGCAGCACGAGGGTCGCGGCGGCGCCGAAGCCACGGGCGACCATGTTGGGCTCGGGCGACTTGACGAAGTCGAAGACCTGCAGCGGCAGAGAGATCATCGGCCCCGAGAACGGGTTGAGGTTCCACCCGGCGGTCACGCCCGAAGTCAGGAGCACCGGCGAGGTCTCGCCGATACCGCGCGCGGTCCCGAGGATCACCGCGGTGACCAGTCCCGAACGCGAAGTCGGCAGCACCACGCTCCACACCGTCCGCCACCGGCTCGTGCCGAGGGCGTACGAGGCCTCGCGGAGGTTGTGCGGAACCAGACGGAGCACGACGTCGGAGGCGCGGATGATGATCGGGAGCATCATGACGCTGATCGCCAGGGATGCCGCGAACCCCGAGCGCTGGTTCGTGATGAGGGTGACCACGGCGGCGTAGACGAACAGACCGGCGACGATCGAGGGCAGCGCCGTCATGGCATCCGAGATCGTCCGCACGAAGCGCGCGAACGGTCCGCCGATCTCGTTGAGGAAGACGGCCGTCGTGATGCCCAGGGGGATCGTGATCACCAGGGCGATGCCGATCTGGATGAGCGTTCCGACGATCGCGTGCGCGATACCGCCCATCGTGAGGGGATCGAGCGGACCGGCGAGCTTCATCGTCTCGACGAAGAAATTCAGGTTCGTGATCGCGGGAAAGCCCCGTACGACCGTGAACAGGATGACGAAGACCAGGGCGCTCAAGAGCAGGACACCGGCGGAGTAGAACAGCGCCGTCATGATGCGCTCGCTCACGGCCAGCCGATCGGCCCGCAGCGAGGACAGGACCGCGTAGATCCCGAGGAAGCAGAGGAACGAGACGATGAGCCATCCGATGATCCCCGTCATCGGGGTCAGCCAGCCGAAGAGGAGGGTGGCCAGCGCGATGCCGGCCGCAGCGCTGCCCACGACGTTGAAGGTGTCGCCGAAGGGCACCGTGCGCAGGTCACGACGTTCGCCGACGTGACCCGTGCGTTCGGGGATCGCGGTGCGCAGGGACGGCCGTGCGGCGTCGTCCGCGTCGACCACCGGGGCATCGGGGGCGAGGATCGCCATCAGTTGCTCTCCGCTCCGGAACGACTGCGCGCGACGATCGTCGACGCGGTGAAGTTGACGATGAGGGTGATGATGAACAGCACGAGTCCCGCGGCCATGAGCGCGGACAGGCCGAACTGGCTCGCCTCGCCGTACCGCAGCGCGATGAGGGCCGACACCGAGTTCGTGCCCGTCTTGAGGACCTCGGGGTTGATCGTGAAGATCGGCGAGATGATCATGACGACCGCGATCGTCTCGCCGAGCGCGCGCCCCAGGCCCAGCATCGTCCCGCCGATGATGCCGCCGCGACCGAAGGGCAGCACCACTGCGCGGATCATCCCCCAGCGCGTGGATCCGAGGGCGAGTGCACCCTCGCGCTCCCCGAGGGGCGCCTGGGAGAACGCCTCGCGCATGACCGAGGTCTGCGTGGGCACGACCATCAGGGCCACGACGATGCCGGCGATGAACGCCGACGAGGTGAACGCGCCCGCATCCGTCAGACGCTGACCCGCCTCATCGGTGACGCGGAAGATCGGGATCCACCCGAAGTAGACCGAGATCCACTGCGAGACGGGGATGATGTTGGCCTGCAGGAAGAACACGCCCCAGAGTCCGAACACGACGCTCGGCACGGCCGCCATCAGGTCGACGAGCGTGATGAGCAGCGACCGGATCTTCGGCGACACGATCTCGCTGATCAGCAGCGCCGTCCCCATCGCCAGCGGCACCGAGATCGCCATCGCGATGATCGCGATCGTGACGGTACCGAACAGCACCGCCGCGACGCCGAACGCGCCCGTCTCGGGCGACCACTCCTGCGTCGTGAGGAAGCTGACGCCCGTGACGCTCAGCGCATCGCCGGCTCGCGCGGTGAGGAAGATGCCCACGGCGAGCATGATCGCCACCGTCACGCCGCCGGCGGCGTACGAGACGGAGCGGAAGACCCGGTCCGCTTGCACCGGCCGGCTCTTCAGGGAGCGGGGGCGGGGCTCGTT
>NZ_VBUM01000153.1 GCF_005774735.1 Microbacterium sp. 5K110
GACTGCAACTGCGTGACAAACCCACTGCACGCTGCAGGGGAGATGTCAGGCGGATGCAGTCTCGCAGGATGCGCGGACCCGGGACGCGCGGACCGGGGAGGCGCGGCCCGGACCGCCGCGGTCCCGACTAGACGCGGCGCCGTCGCGGCGTCAGGCGGACCGCGGGGAGGGGCGGCGCGGGGATGCGCTCGGGGCCGTGGTCGATGACCGCGCCGAAGCGCGGGGCCTGAGCCTCCCACGCCTCGCGTGCCTCGACGATCTCGTCGTGCGAGCGGCCCACGAAGTTCCACCACATCACGATGTCCGCTTCGAACGGCTCCCCGCCGAGCAGGAACACCCGCGCCCCCTCCGCGGAGCTGATCTCCACATGATCGCGCCCGGTCCCGAGGTACAGCAGTCGGGAGCCGTCGACGGATGCCGTTCCTCCCATGCTCGGCAGGGGCGAGGTGCGTCGCGCGGCGTCGGCGTCGACGGCATCCACCCCCGTCTCGACCTCCGCGGAGCCGATCATGCCGTAGAGGGCATATTCCCAGTCCCGGCGCAGAGGGATGCGGACGGTGACCCCGGGCGGGAGGCGCACCTCGGCGCCCACGATCGGGGTGTGCACGGTCGCCGGTGAATCCACCGCGCCGAGCGAGCCCATGACGACGACGGCGTCCGCACCGTCGCCGAGGTCGAGCACGGGCAGGTTCTCGTGCCGCTCGAACGCCGGCGCGCCGTGGCGGCGGTCTTCCGGCAGCGCGACCCAGAGCTGGAGCGCATCGAGCGGGATCGGGTCGTCGCCGACCGAGTACTCCGAGTGCGCGATGCCTTCGCCACTCGTCATCAGGTTGAGTGCCCCGGGCCGGACCACGACGTCGCTGCCCACGGCATCCCGATGGCGCACTTCGCCGACGATCGGCCAGGTCACCGTCTGGAGTCCGATGTGCGGGTGCGGCTCGACGCGCATGAGCGTCTCCTGCGGGCCGAAGCGGTCGAGGAAGCACCACGCCCCCACCATCGGCAGCGCACGGTGCGGGAGGGTGCGGTGCACCTCCATGCCTCGGACGCCGCCGAGGGGCACCTCGCGGGCCTCGACCACGAGAGCGCGCGGCCCGTCGCACTCGACGGGACCCTCGGATGCCGGCGGGGCGACGTCCAGCCGGGTCATGCCGGTTCGCTCGGATCGGCGGAGTCGGCCGCGTCGTCGCGGTTCGGCCAGTCGATGACGAGGCCGGGGACGTCGTGGTCCTGCAGGTAGTGCGCGACGAACGGGCACGAGGGGATCACGGCGTCGCCGCGGCGGGCGAGGTCGGACAGCGCCTCGCTCGCGAGGGTCGAGCCCAGACCCTTGCCTTTGAACGCGGGGTCCACCTCCGTGTGGGGCAGGACGACCCGTCCCTCCCCGGCGGGGCGGAACTCCAGGAATCCGCCGAGCGCACCGTCGATGTGCACTTCGTAGCGGCGGTCGTCGTCGTTGCGGGTCACGGTCACTGCGTCGGTCATGTCGCCTCCGGTTTCGGTCGATCGGGTCAACGTTCGCAGGGACCGCCGTGTTCCGCCATCCCCGGTGCCGCGCGGCATGCTGTGCCAGCGCCGGTGGGCGTTGGTGGTTCGGGGTCGGTGGTTCAGCCGCGCGCGCGGTGCCGGCGCACGGCGGCGCGGTTCGCGCAGCGCACCGAGCAGTAGCGCTGGCGGCCGTTGCGGGTGACGTCGACGACGACGCGGTCGCAGGGGGCGGCGCCGCACCGGCCCAGGCGGTGGGTGCCGCGGGTGACGAGGTGCAGCGCGGTGCCCACCGAGATCACCGCCGCCAGCACTCGGGGGAGTGCGTCATCGGTGTCCCGGTAGTGGAGGTGCCAGCCCTCGCCGTCGTGGTCGGTGAGTCGCGGATACGCCGCCGCCCCGGCCATCTCGAGGTTCAGCAGCGCCGCGCGCGCCGCGGGGTCGGGCTCATCGACGACCCGCAGCCACCGGTCGATCACGTCGCGCGTGCGCGCGTGGTCGTCGGATCCCACCGGGAACGCCATCGTCATGCCGAGCTCGCGCGTGCGCTCCTCGATGCCCGCGCGGTCGGCGGGCCAGTCGTTCGCGAGCGACGCCGCCAGCAGCACGGCGTACTCCCCGTAAGGGTTGAGATGCATAACGGCATTACAGCACGCTGGCCTCATGACCGCCGCCGACACCCTCGCCCCGTCCGTCGCCCCCGTCCACGAACACGCGTGGATCACCGACTCGGTGCACGCGACGAGCGAAGGGCGGGTGCGGTACGTCCGCTGCGTCGGCTGCACCGCGCGACGTGTCGAGCTCGAGGCATCCGACCTCCCGCCGACGCCGCTGACCCGCGCGTTGCACTGATCCTCCACACCCCCGATTCCTGACGATTCCTCCCCCGAACAGAGCCGCTCGCCGGATGCGTGTCCGTGCCCCGGGTTACCGTGGTGGGGTGACTTTCCCCGGCGCCGCCCCCGAGCCGTACGCGGATGCGCCTCCCGAGGCGTTCGACGGATACGACGATCCGTACGCGGGGGCGGACTGGGATCCCGATCTGTTCGCCCCGCCCGACGAC
>NZ_VBUM01000154.1 GCF_005774735.1 Microbacterium sp. 5K110
GTGGGCGCGGGAGGGGGTTCGGGGGCCGCCGTCGGTGGAGCGACGTCGCCCGCCGCGGCGCGGGCCTTCGCCGCCGCGGCCTCGGCGGCCGCGAGATCGGCGCGTGCGCGGGCCAGACGCAGCTCGGCCTCCGCGGCCTCTGCCTCGGCACGCAGCCGGACGACCTCCGGGTCGTCGGCGGAACCCGGAACGGACGGCGCGGTGTCGCTCATGTCGTCAGCCTAGGACGGGGCGGAGGAGGAGGCGTCCGGGACTCGTCGGCTCCGCCGGAGCGTCGCACGGTCGTCGTCCCGCGCACGGAGCCGCGAGAAGGCGACAGCCAGGACGAATGCCGCCCCCGCCCCCACGAGGGCGCCCCCGACGGTGTCCGAGAGCCAGTGGGCGTGCAGGTACGTACGGCTGAAGGCCATCAGAACGACCCACGCGGCGCCGGCGATGCGCACCCACAGCGTGGGGAAGACGATCGCGGCGACGACCGCGATGGTCGCCGCGTTCGCGGTATGACCCGAGGGGAAGGACCCGAAATCGGCCAGTACGAGGATGTCCTCGGGTCGCGCGCGACCGAAGGTCTGTTTCAGGACCTGGACGAGCGCGGCGCTCCCCGCGGACGCGGCGAGGAAGTACAGCACCATCCACCGGCGCCCGGAGAGGAACAGGGCGAGCGCCCCGCCGAGCGGAACGATGAGGATCGCGGTGACGTACCCGCCGATCTCGTTCATGACGTATGCGAAAGTGAGCACCGGCTGCACGGGGGCGGACGCGAACAGCTGGTTCCACCACACGTCGATCGCGAACGGGCTCGGGCCCCGGAAGTACACCCAGGCACCGAGTCCGCAGGCCAGGGCGATCATGACGAGGCCCGCGACCGCCCGCACGCGCTCCGAGCGCACCGTGACGAACGGCGGGGGTGCGGCATCCAGGTCCATCGACCCATGATGCCTGCTCACGGCGGCGAGGGGGAGCGCCCGAGTCGGCCGGGGCCCCTCTGCTACTGTTCCGCCGTCACGGAGCCAGACGCTCGACGGTGCGCGGGCGCACCAGCAGCCACAGCGCCAGCACACCGATGACGGCGCAGCCCACCATGACGGATGCCATCGTGGTCGCCGTGATCCCCGAGCCGGTGGCCAGGAGCCCGACGACGGGAGAGATGACACCGGCGATGCCGAAGTTCGCGGCACCGATGATCGACTGCGCCGTGCCCGCCGCCTTGCCGTGGCGGTCGAGGGCGAGCACCTGCGCGCACGGGAACGTGAACCCGCACGAGGTCATGAACAGGAAGAGCGGGATGACGGTTCCCCACAGCCCGAAGCCGAGCTGATCGAAGACGACGATCACCGTCGCCCAGAGCACGAGGGAGGCCGTCGAGAACGCCAGAACCCACTGCGGTCCGAACCGCGCGGCCAGACGCGAGGCGACCTGGACGCCGATGACCAGCCCGACGGAGTTGGCGGCGAACAGCACGCCGTACTGCTGCGCGTCGAAGCCGTAGCTCTGCTGGAACAGGAACGACGAGGCCGAGAGGTACGAGAACAGCCCGCTGAACGTCATCGCGCCGATCACGAGCACGCCGATGAACACGCGGTCACGGAAGACGCTCGCGTACCGCTGCCACACCGTGGTGGCCCCCTTGCCGCCGCGTCGAGCGGCGGGCAGCGTCTCGGGGAGGAAGACGATGGCGGAGACGAGCATGACCGTGCCGTAGGCCGCGAGTACCCAGAAGATCCCGCGCCACGGCATGACCGAGAGCAGCAGAGAGCCCGCGAGCGGCGCGAGCACCGGCGCGACGCCGGACACCAGCGCGAGGCGCGACAGCATGACGACCAGACGTCGACCCCCGAAGAGGTCGCGCACGATCGCCGCCGCCACGACACCGCCGGCGGCCGCCCCGGCGCCCATGAGGACGCGCGCGATCGACAGCGTCCCGAGCGTCGGAGCCAGCGCCGCGAAGATGCTCGCGGCGACGTGGAGCGCGGTGACGGACAGCAGCGGGATGCGACGGCCGACCTTGTCGCTCAGCGGGCCGACGATGAGCTGTCCGAGGGCGAAACCGATCATCGTGCCCGTCAGCGTCAGCTGGATGGCCGCGGCCGAGGTCTGGAAATCCGCCTCGAGCACGGGGAACGCGGGCAGGTAGAGGTCGATCGTGAACGGCCCGAGCGCGGTGAGCGCTCCGAGCAGCACGATGTACAGCACACGACGACGGGCAGGGATGCTGTCGCCCGGATGCAGCACGATCGGCGCCGTCGCCGGGTTGCTGCCGAGCGCGCGGATGGCTCCCGTCGCCGGTGCTTCGGCGCGGGCGGTCGGGGGGATCACGGGCTGGGAGGCGGTATCGAGCACGTCAGTCAGTTCGTTTCGCAACACGGACGGCCCGGTCGAGACCGGGCTGAGGAAATGTGGGGGGATCGTCGAACCTCGAATCGATTCGACATCGTCATACTAGCGCGCGGCCCCGGTTCCCCACCAT
>NZ_VBUM01000155.1 GCF_005774735.1 Microbacterium sp. 5K110
GGGGTCGACGGGGACGGATCGCGGGTGTCGACGCCGGGGTGTCGTGCGGGCACGGCTCATCGTTGATCAGGCCTCCTCACCCGCGCGGTGCTGAAGCGCGCGGGTCGTGCACTGCCCGCCTCGGGTCGGCGGGTGCGTTCATTGTCCCGGTCGGCGCTCGCGGTGCGTCGCTGCATCGGCCCCCTATTCCGGTGGTTCTCTCCGATGGCCGACGGGGCCCGTGCGGCGGACGGGACTAGGCTGAGCCGGTGCTGCCCGACACCGAGACCGCGTCCGTCCGCCGTACCTACAGCTATCTCGGCCCGGCGGGAACGTTCACCGAGGCGGCCCTGGCGCAGGTTCCCGAAGCGCGCGACCAGATCTGGCGGCCGGTCCGCAACGTCGGCGAGGCGCTCGCCGACGTCGTCGAGGGACGTTCGGATGCCGCGATGATCGCGATCGAGAACTCCGTCGACGGGGGCGTCTCCACCGCGCAGGACGCGCTGGCCACCGTCCCCGGGCTCCGGATCGTGGGCGAGTACCTCGTCCCGGTCAACTTCGTGCTCGTCGGCCGGCCGGGGATGACTCTCGCCGACGTCTCGCTCGTGGCCGCGCACCCCGTGGCTTACGGCCAGTGCCTCGGGTGGCTCCGCGATCACGTCCCCGCGCACGCGCACCTGCCCGCCGCCAGCAACGTCGCCAGCGCCCTGGGCGTGCTCGACGGCACGAGCGGAGCGGATGCCGCGATCGCGGCGCCCGGGATCGTCGCCCATCACGACGTCGAGGTCCTCGCCGAGAGCATCGGCGACAACGCCAACGCCGTCACCCGATTCGTGCTCGTGAGCCGCACCGTGGCCCCCGCGCCGCCGACCGGGGCGGACAAGACTTCGCTCATCGTCGAACTCCCCGAGGACCACCCCGGTGCCCTGCTGGAGCTGCTCGAGCAGTTCGCCACCCGGGGCATCAACCTGAGCCTGCTGGCATCCCGCCCCATCGGCGACGCGCTCGGGCGCTACCGCTTCGTGATCGACGCCGACGGGCACGTGCACGACGAGCGCATGGCCGACGCGCTGCTCGGCCTTCGCCGGTTCAGCCCCAAGGTGATCTTCCTCGGGTCGTACGCGCGCGCCGATCGCGCGATCGTGCGGTACCCGCAGCGGTACTCCGACGACGTGTTCGTCGAGGCCCGCGATTGGCTGCGCGGCCTGTTGAGTGGCGCGCCCGAGGCGTAATCCCGGCTCCGCGCCCTGCGAAGATCGCGAGACTGCATCCGCCTGACATCTCCACTGCAGGCTGCGACGCAGATGTCACGCGGATGCAGTCTCGGCGACAGCGCGGCCCCCGCACCGGCGACCGACCGGCGCTCGGTCCCGACTCAGGCGGTGACGGGAGCCGCGGCCGCCACGAGCTCGAGCGTCTGCGCGCGGCCGTCGGCGGAGTCCAGAGGCTCGTTGTCGTACGCGCCGGCGACGGGCGAGAGCATGATCTCGTCGACGTCGTAGCGCGCGGCGAACGCCGTGAGCTGTGCGCGCACGTCGTCGCCCGTGCCGACGAACCACTTCTGCCGCGTCGAGGCCATGATCGACTCCGCCATCGCGTCGAACGGCTCGGCCTTCGCCTGCTCCACCGTCTCGAGGGGGACGAGGGGCCGGTTCGTCCGCAGCCGCGCCATCATGCGCAGTTGCGGCAGTGCGCGGTCCTCGGCCTCGGCCGCCGTCGGCGCCGCGACGACGTTGGCCGTCACGAAGGTGCGCGGACCATCGCCCGACTCGTTCGGCTGGAACTGGTCGCGGTACAGCCGCAGGGCGTGCTCGAGGCCTTCGCCGGCGAAATGGTTGGCGAAGACGTACGGCAGGCCGAAGCTCGCGGCGAGCTGCGCCGAGTAGTCGCTCGATCCCAGCAGCCACACCTGCGGCATCCCGGATGCCAGCGGCGTCGCCTTCACCTGATACTCGGTGCCGGAGGTGAAACGCACCGTCGCCCCCTCGGGCGAGGTGAGCGCCATGATGTCGGTGACGTGGTCGGGGAACCGCGAGACGTCGCTCGTCGTGCCCGAACGGTTCAGCAACTGAGTGATCACCGGGTCGCTGCCCGGGGCGCGTCCGATGCCGAGGTCGATGCGGCCCGGGGCCAGGGCTTCGAGGGCGGCGAACTGCTCGGACACGATGAGCGGAGAGTGGTTGGGCAGCATGACGCCGCCGGAACCGACCCGGATGCGCGCGGTCCGGGCCGCGGCCGCCGCGATGAGCACCGGCGGAGTCGTCGACGCGACGGCGGGCATGTTGTGGTGCTCGGCGAACCAGTAGCGGCGGTAGCCGAGGCGATCGGCCCGCTCGACCAGGTCGAGGGAAGCTGCCACGGCCTGGGCGCTGGTCTGGCCGGCGCGCACCGGGACGAGGTCGAGGACCGAGAAGGAGGGGAAGGCATCGCTCACCCCGACGTCAACCTGCGGCGAGCGGTGGGTATTCCGATCCCCCGACGAC
>NZ_VBUM01000156.1 GCF_005774735.1 Microbacterium sp. 5K110
GAGCCGGCTTGGTGTCGGCTCCGCCCGAGGGGCCGGGGGGGTCAGAGGGTGGCGAGGATGTCCTGCATCGTGGTGATCTCGTCGGTCTGCCCGTCGATGATCTGCTGCGCCAGCGCGGCGACATCCGGGTTCTGCCCGTTGTCGAGCACCATCTCGGCCATCATGACCGCGCCCTGGTGGTGGGTGATCATGCCCTCCAGAAACAGGCGGGTCGCCACGACACCGGTAGCGGCATCGAGGGCCGCCATGTCCTCCTCGGACATCATCCCGTCGCCGTGGTCCATGCCCTCCATGCCGCCGATGCCGGACATGGAGTCGTCGTAGGGGATGCCCCAGTCCTCGAGCCAGCCCTTCATGGTCTGGATCTCGGGATCCTGAGCGGCCTTGATCTGCTCGGCGAGGGCCACGACCCGCTCGTCGATGCCGTCCTTGGCCAGGATCTGATCGGCCATCTGGATGGCCTGCTCGTGGTGGGGGATCATCATCGTCACGAACATCTCGTCCGCCGAGTTGAACGACGCTTCCTCGGTGGTGTCGGGTGTCGTGCTGGTCATGCCGCCGGGGCCGTGATCCATGCCGGGCATAGAGCTGCCCGTGGGGGCGCAGCCGGCGAGCACGAGCGCGATGGCGAGAGCGCCGGTGGTCAGCGCGAGGGTACGGAAACGCATGAGAGGGGTCCTTATCTGTCAGTCGAAACGGGTGAGCTGATTCCGCCCGCCCGGGGTGGGCACGGCGAGAGAACCGTCCGGCACGCGGTCGCGCCGGCACGGGCGGGGAATCAGGTTCGACTGATGGACAGGACGAGGAGAGAGGGTGGTCGCGGGTGCGGCAGCGCGGCCAGGACAATGCGTCCGTGGAGTCGCAGCAGGGCGAGGGCGACGCCGAGGCGAGCCAGCAGGACCGGCGCCAGCAGCACGATGGCGGCGGCTAGCAGTGCTAGCGCGCACACCATCGTCAGCATCGAGTGATCCGGCACTCCGCCCGAGCCGCCACAGTCGCCTGCGCAATGACCGGCAGCAGCTTCGGAGTTCATGCCGGGCGTGGTCTCGGTCGCGGTGACGGCGCTCATGTCGGTGCCGGCGTCCACATGGGCGGATTCGAACGCGGTCGCCGTCGTGTCGGAATGCCCGCCCAAGAGGGTGCCGGTGAGTGTATGCATGGCCAGCAGGCCGGCGATCAGCAGAAGGGCGGTGGTGAAGGTCAGCAGGAGCCGGTGCAGCCCGGACCGGGCGTGCACGAGAGCTCGGATGTGGTTCACCGCCGACCTCCTTCCCGCATCCAGGTTACTCCGGGCGCGCCGGATTCTGATCGGCGCGCACCTGAGGCGACGCGCGAGCGTCGTGACCAGCCGAGTCGACTGAACCGGGCCGCGGTGCGGGCGAAGATCCTGGATGGCACGTGTCGGGCGCTCGGTCATCGTAGGCCGGCCCCGCTGCGATGGGACTTCTCGATCAGTGCGAGCAGCCCGAGGGTGTCGTCTTTGATCTGGGTGCGTCCGACGGCCGCCCAGTTGCGGTCCAGGTGGCGACGGAGGTAGTCGAGGACGTGCGCGAGGGCGACGGTGTGCCACGAGGCCGATTGGGCTGGATTCGCGGTATTGCCGAACGCGACGGCGCGAATCAGGTGACCTTCCGGGGCGGTGACCTGCCCGACCGTGAGCAGCTCTTGCACGAGGGCGGGCGCGTCGGCGGGTGAGCAGCAGCCGAACCGCGCGAAGGCGGCTTCCAGCACAGCGGGGTCGCGCATAGCCGGGTTGAGTTTAGGGGCGCCTTCCTTGACCTCGCCCACGATCATGTCCGGCATGCCCGGCCGGGCGCCGAGCGCAGGGTCCGGATCGTCGCCGGGTGCGCGGTTGAGCCGGATCGCGAGGATGTCCAGGTCGGTGACGGTGCGGGGCCTGTCGGCACCGGCCGCGTCCAGCACCGGGTACTCGGCGACGGTGAAGTATCCGTTTACCCGCAAGTACGCTTGCACCAATCCAACCGCCGTGTCCACCGTGCGCTCCGTTCTGTCGCCGTCGTCAGTCAGTCGGCGTGGGCGTAGCGGGCCGGGTCGGCGTCGAACAGCGGACCGCACTCGGGGCAGCAGAACCAGTAGCGGGCGCCCTCGTAGTCCCGGAACAGGCCGCGTTGCTCGGCCCACGCCGGATCGACCCGGTTGCCGGGCATCACCGGACAGGTCACCAGGTTCGTTACCCCCGCCGGAGGCTCGTGATGGTGATGCTCGTGCGCGCTGTGATTCTGCGCTCCGTGAGCATGCTCGTGAGCGTGGTCATCCGTGTGGTCGCGCCCCGAGTGATCGTGGTCGTGGGACATGATGTCTTCTCCTTCTTGAGCGATGGGTCAGGCCCGGATCGGGGCGGGCTCCCGCGAGACCGGGGCTGCGCTGGGGGTCGGGACGGACAGGGGGCGGAAGCGGCGCAGCCGGAGGCTGTTGGTGACCACGAACCCGCTGC
>NZ_VBUM01000157.1 GCF_005774735.1 Microbacterium sp. 5K110
GTGCACAACTCCTGCACCTTCGCGCCGACGACGGTCCCGGCGTGCCGAGGCGTCGGATGTGCAGGAGTTGTGCGGGCCGGGCGCGCAGCCCGCTCACGCGGTGTAGTCGAATCGGCTGATCTCCTCGAGCGCCTCGACGACGAACGAGACGCTCTGCTCGAACAGCTCGGCGCCGTGGGCGGCGTTCGCGCCGGTCGGGTCGCCGAGCACGCCGGTGGGGCCGAAGTCATTCGAGAGCCACCCGAAGGTGACGGGCTTGCCGTTGAAGCCGATGTGCCGGAAGTCGCCGATGTGCGCGGGCACGGTCGCTTCGAACTGCGAGGCGTCGACGAGCTCGGGCCGCAAGTGCATGATCATGCTCGTCTCGCCGTGCCCGGCGTGGATGCCGGTGCCGTGCTCGTCCGGGCCGCCGTCGGTGCCGTCGAACGAGGGCACGCGCGCGGCGGGCATGAAGAACGTGCGCAGCCCGAAGCGGCGGCGCAGCTCGCGGTTCGCGACGTTCAGCAGCGCGACGTTACCGCCGTGGCCGTTGAGGAACACGAGCGTCCGGGCTCGCGTCGTCATCAGCGATCGGCCGATGTCGACGACCGTCTGCATCATCGTCTCGGGCGTGAGCCACAGCGTGCCCGGCGCCCACGAGTGCTCGTCCGACTTCGTGATCGACAGGGTCGGCAGCTGCCAGACGTCGAGGCCCATCGCCGCGGCCCGCGCGACGGCGGCCGTGGCCGAGGCCTCGGCGACGATGGCATCCGTCGCCAGGGGCAGGTGGGGACCGTGGTGTTCGATCGCGCCCGTGGGCAGCACGAGGATCGACTCAGAGGTGAGGGCCTCGGCGGCGGCGGGGCCGCTGAGCTCGGCGAGCAGCCGGCTCATCGGATCGCTCCCTTGCGCGGGCCCGCGTACGTCGGGTCGAGCTTTCCCGGGTTCAGCAGCCCGTGCGGGTCGGTCACGCGGGCGGTCTCGGCGGTCTGCTCGACGTTGAAGTCGACGTTCCACTGGTGCGGGTTGTGCACGCCCACGCCGATCGCGTTGAGCGCGGCGATGCCGGCGTACACCTCGTCTTCGCTCACGTAGGGCGCGGCGAGCATGCCGATCGGGTGCTCGCGCGTGGACTCGACGTGCAGCTTCCCCCCGGGGAACACCGCCTCGACGGCGTCGACGGCCTCGGTCAGCGGCATCCCGGCCACCTCGAGGTGGAACACCTCGTGCGGCTGGCTTTTCTGGTACCACTCGATCGGGTGGTTGTAGCTGAGCATCGACAGGCGGATGCTCGCCTGCGGCCCCTCGCGCACCGCCTCGACGCGGCCGCCCGCGCCCTCGATGATCGCGGTGACGGTGTCGATGAGCGACGCGTCGATGATCGTGCGCAGGCTCGAGCGGCCCGCGGGGATCGCCTCGTCGGCGGGGAGGGATGCCGAGATCTCGGGCCCGTCGCCCGAGACCAGGCGCGGAGCGGGCTCGAGGTTGCCGATGGTCTGCAGCACCGAGAGGGTGCCGGCGTAGTCGGGGAAGCTCGCCCACAGCCCGCGCCATTCGCGCAGCGGCTCCAGGCGTACGGTCGCGCGCACGATGACGCCCGCGGTGCCGTAGTTGTGCACGTACTTCTGCGCCTCGTCGCCCTCGACGTGGATGATGTCGGCGCTGCCGTCGGCGTGCACGACGTCGAGCGCGGCGACGAAGCCGCGGTCGTTCGAGCCGTGCTCGATCGAGCCGGTGCCGCCGGAACCGCCCGACAGGAAGCCGGCGAGAGTGGACTGCGCGGTCGAGGGGTACATCCAGAGGGCCTGGCCGGCGGCCCACGCGGCCTGCTCGAGCAGCACCATCGGGGTGCCCGCCTCGGCGGTGATGTAGCCGTCGCCGACCTCGACGATGGCCTTCGCGCGGGTGGTGTCGATGACCAGTCCGCCGTGCATCGGGATGCCCTGGCCGTAGTTGCCGGTGCCCTTGCCGCGCACGGTGACGGGAACGCCGTGGCGCGCGGCGGCAGCGACGGCGATCGCGATCTGCTCGGCATCCGCCGGGAACACGACGAGGTCCGCGAGGCCGAGGGGGAGCTTGGCCGCGATGATCGGCGACATCGGCGAGCCGTCGGTGCTGGCGCGCTCGCGCACACGCGGTTCGGTGCTGACGGCGGCGGGACCCAGCAGGTCGAGCAGCTCGTCCTCGAGGGAGAGGACACGGGTGGCGGTGTCGGTCATGGGTGTCTCCGGGTGACGCTGGTGGGT
>NZ_VBUM01000158.1 GCF_005774735.1 Microbacterium sp. 5K110
GACAAGGGCTCGACGATGCCCCGTTCTGATGCGGATTCCTTTCGGCGGGGTGGCTCACCCGTTGCCGCCGTTGTGCGGAGACCACGCACGGCCGAGCTGCGGCGTCTCCGGCCGTGGCGCGGCGCGACGCGGTACCGTCGTCACGTGCCTGAAGCCCCCGCGAAGCCGCCCCTCATCGGGGCGCTGTGGGGCGCGACCCACCCCGGCCCCACGCTCGTCGTCACCGCACTGTCGCTCGCCCTCGGCATCGCCACGGGGCTCGAGCCGTGGCGCCTGGTACTGCTGGTGGTGTCGGTGTTCGCGGGGCAGGTCTCGGTGGGACTGTCCAACGACGCGATCGACGCGGCCCGTGACATCGCCGTCGGACGCACCGACAAGCCCGTCGCCGGGGGAGCGCTCACCCCGCAGCGGGCACTGGCGGTGGCCGTGGCATCCGTGGTCGTCGCCGTCGCGCTCTCGGCGCCACTGGGGCCCGGGCTCGTCGCCGCCCATGCGGTGGCCCTGGCCTCGGCATGGGCGTACAACGCCGGGCTGAAATCGACGCCCGTCTCGATCGTGCCGTTCCTGCTGAGCTTCGGGCTCTTCCCCTCGTTCGCGACGCTGTCGCTGCCCGATCCCGCCTTCGCGCCCGTCTGGGCGTCGCTCGCGGGTGCGGCCCTCGGCGCCGCCGTGCACCTCACCAACGTCGTCCGCGACCTCGACGACGACCGGGCCACCGGCGTGCGCGGACTGCCGCACCGGCTGGGCGCGCGTGCGTCGGTCGTGCTCGCCGCGGCGGGGATCGTCGTCGGGGCGGTGGCGGTGCTCGTCGGTTCCGGCGGCGGCCTGGTCGGCACCCTGTTCTTCGCTGCGGTCGTGCTCGTCGCGGTCGCCACGATGGCGCTCGCCCTCTCGCGTCCGCCCGGTCGTGCGGTGTTCCAGCTCACCATGCTCGCGGCGCTGCTCTTGGCCGCCCAGCTCGTCGCGACCTGAGCGCGCGCCTCAGGCTGGCCCGATGTCGGCGTGTCGCTCGTCGGCTCGCAGGAGGAGCGTCGCGAGGAGAGAAGCGACGAAGCCCAGGACGATGCCGATCGACGCGCCCACCGTGACGAAGCCGACGCCGAGGTAGGGCGCGGCAACGATCCCGAGAGCGAGCCAACTCCCCACGACCGCGAGGGCGGCGCCGGTTCTCGCCCGCTCGACGGCTTGGTCTGCGTCGGGGAGAAGACGGAAGGCGACGATGCCGCCGACCTGCGCCAGCACTGCGGTGCCCACACCGACGACCGCACCGAGAAGCGCAAAGGAGGGCGCCCGCCACTGCCCTGG
Source organism: Microbacterium sp. 5K110 (assembly GCF_005774735.1). Lineage (GTDB taxonomy): Bacteria > Actinomycetota > Actinomycetes > Actinomycetales > Microbacteriaceae > Microbacterium. The sequence continues at coordinate 1,306 of NZ_VBUM01000158.1, forward strand.
GTCGCCAGATAGTCCGGGTTTCCCGTCACCGAGAACGCGAATCTCGTCACCGTGCCCAGCGCCGCCCCCAGCGGAACGGGGAGCCACAGAGAGCGACGGTAAGCGCGGAGCATCATGGCTCGACCGTAGATGCGCGTTCGGAGCCGGGCGAGGCCCCGCACCCGGTTGCCCAGGTCAGGCCGAGCAGTGCAGTGACGAGTACGTCTCGATGACCCGTTCATGATCGGGGAAGCCCGCGTCCGCGAGGGCTTCCCGAACGTCCGCGCGGACGACTTCGCGATGCACCGCGCCCTCGAGCACGGCGGCGGAGGGCCATTGCGTGTCGTCCAGCTCGGTGAGGGTCCGGTACCACTCGTGGGCTTCCTCGCTGTCGACAGTCGACTGCGCGAGGGCGGCTCGGGCGACACCCCATGCCTCGTCGGTCGCTCCGTCCGTCACCCCCGCGAGCCACCACTCGACACGACATGTGCCTCCGGTGACCGTGATCTCATCGACGCGATCGACCTCGGCGGGACGCACCACACCGCAGGAGCTCAGTGCGCCCGCGAGCACGAGAACAGCGATCGGGAGCACCATCCGTCGTCCACGCATCGCCTCACTCTACAAACCGTGGGCGGCCGGATGCCGAGACCACCCCAACGCACAACTCGACGCCTACCGCGCCGCCCGGTCGAACCGCATCGCATACGCGCGGGCGAACACCGCCCCGCCCGGACCGCGCAGCAGGGCGCGCAGTGCCGCCGATCGCGCGGCGTGCCCGCCCCGCCCGGCCG
>NZ_VBUM01000159.1 GCF_005774735.1 Microbacterium sp. 5K110
CCGAGCTCACCGCGACCACCCCCACCATCGACGAGGCGGTGATACTCCCCGAGATCACCGCCGCCTAAACTAACGACAGCTGATCATCGCAACGAAGCGAAAGACCACCACTCAAACGGACGCGGCCGAGGCCGGGAGGACGCGGAGGGTCTACTTCTGGGACTTGCGCATGCTGAAGGTGCCGTTTCCGTGGTTCACCTTCGTGTAGCCGCCGAACGCGTGTTCCGCGCCGGTTCGCTGGTGCAGGCGGGCAGGGGCGACCCCGCTATGGGGGGCCGACGGCGTCGCCGGCTTTCCTGAGATCTTGCGATGTGTCATGTGATCACCTCCCTTCGAGCTGGGTTCTTCTGAGTGGTCATGCGGCGATCGCGCTGAGAGGTTGGCCGTCGCCTCGCGCGGGATGCCCAGGCAGCGCCACGATCTCGGCACTGGCGTTGCGGGGCGTGAGCCGGACAAGGGTCTTCGTGTCGGCGATGGCGGAGAGTTCGCGGGAGAGCATCGTCCGCTGCTCCGGGTGCTCAGTGGTGATGACATGGACCGCGAGCCCTGCTGCTTTCGCAGCTCGGGCCAGCCCTGCGAACGCGTGATCTCCGGAGAAGATGACGAGTTCGTCGTATCGACGGGAGACCCGGTTCAGGTCGATGGCCGCAAGAAGTGCTTCGTCGGCACCATCCGGTGCGTCTGCGCCGAGGACCCACTTGACATTGTGGGCTCCGATGACGTCGCGGTACTTGCGCGCGACGTCACGGGCTGCCCCTACGACGACGTGGTCGTGAGGCGCGACACCAGGGGCTTGCTCGGTAAGGACTTTCCACAACTCCGCGAGTTCCTGACGCGTCGCCTTGGCGCCATGGGTCGCATTCTCGACGTCGATAAGGAAGTAGCGGCGCTTGCGGGAGCTGAGGCTGTCGGTGAACGCTGCGACGGGCGTCGCAGGGGTTACGTTCGCCACGCCGTGTTCGCGAAGGTTGACGGTCTCCAGATGAAATCCACGGCAGTCAGGGCACGCAAAGGTGTGGACCTCGTTTCGGGAGTGGATCATCCGGGCTCGCGCACCGTCACGGGCCTGATGGCGGTCACGGTAACGGGCGAGTCCCGTGGTCTTGCAGAGTGAGAGCTTGTGCCGGCGGAGCGAAGCACCCTTGAGGGCGCTACGACGGCCGAGCTCCGAGTTGATGCGGGTCATGGACATTTCAGCTCCTTGTGGTCGGCATCCGTGGTGGATGCAGATGAAGGATCGCCCGACGGCCTTCCCACCGCTTGCGAAGGCCTCCCCGTCGTGGGAACACCCCATGGGAACTCCCGGGATTCCGCGGAAAACGCCGTCCACGAAGCCGTCAACCCGAGGAACCCGCGATGCGCAGGAGTGCGACTCCCGAGGGAGATTGCGCCCCGTCTAAGTGAGTCGCGAGCCGCACTCCGTGGTGTCAGCGCCACCAGCTAATGTCCTAAGTGGTCATGCGCGCCGATGCTGGCGACGGTTGCGTGGCAATCATCCGGTTCACCCACGTGTTCGGATGACTGGGGAGGAAGTTGATGGCTATAGTCACGCCGTACTCACGCGAACGACGCGATGATCTGGACGCTGATATTGAGACGTTCATCCGGGGGCAGTTCGACCTGGGCCGCGGCCGACTTTGTAACGCTCTATTCGGGCCGGGAGCCTCGCAGTTTCCGGTGGATCGTGGTTGGGTACGCACCTGGGGGGCCTTGGGTGAGTTGTTGCTCCCACTGGCTCGCGCGGTACGCGACCCCAGGAGCTACGAGTCTGAGAGGCGAGCGACGGTCAGCGACGCCTTCCTTGAGCACGCCGGTGGAGATCGTCTCTGCAGCACATGGGTGGACGAGTACATCACGGATGCGCCGACCCAGCGGGAGGTTGGTCGCAGGCTCCTGGAGAGCGTTGCTCGCGCCGCGAGCGCTGCCCCCTGTGCGTCAGGATGGGGTGAGACACCAGCACTGCTGACCTTCGCACTGCACGGGGCGAGAACGGACCAATACTGAGATGACGATGACGGTTGCTGACGTCGGCACCGATGATGGGGCTATGGCT
>NZ_VBUM01000015.1 GCF_005774735.1 Microbacterium sp. 5K110
GCCGGGACGGGACGGGACACAATGGAGACATGTCTGCTCCCGTGACTCTCCCCCGCCTCTCGTGGGGCGACGCCCGCGGACCGGCCGTGCTGCTCGCGCACGGTCTCGGCTCCGACGCCGCCCTGATGTGGCGCCTCGGTACGGCGTTGGCCGACGCGGGATGGCATGCCGTCGCCGTGGATCTCCGCGGACACGGCGATGCCCCTCGGACGCTCGACTACTCCCTCGCCGCGTACGCCGCCGACCTCGCCGCGACGCGACCGGACGGCGGGGGCGCGTGGGACGCGGTCGTGGGTCACTCGCTCGGGGGTGCCGCCGCGACGATCGCCGCCGCCGCGGATTCCGCCTGGACCCGCCGCCTCGTGCTCGTGGACCCCGCGATCCACCTGTCCGACCGCGATCGCGACACCGTCCGCGCGAGCCAGGAGCAGTCGTTCGCCGACCCGAGCATCGCCGCGGTGCGCGCCGCCCACCCGGACTGGCATCCGGTCGATGTGGAGTTGAAGGCACGAGCCACGCAGCGCGCGAGCCGATGGGCGGTGGAGCAGACCAGCGCTCAGAACACGGTGTGGGATGTCCGCGCCGAGGCCGCCGCCCTCTCCGTCCCGACCCACGTCATCGGCGCCGACCCCGCCGTGTACTCGATCTTCACGGGGGCGCTGGCCGACGAGGTGCTCCAGAACCCCCTCGTCACGATGTCAGTGGTGTCCGACGCCGGGCACTCGCCGCACCGCGATCGTCCTGACGAGACAGTGGCGGCGCTGCTCGCGGCGCTCGACTGAGCGACGGCAGCGTCTCCGCGGCCGCGATGTCGGGAGCGAGGACCAGAATGGATGCCATGGCCTCCGCGTTCGATCCCGCTCGGTTCCTCTCCGAAGACCTGCTCGCGCGGTTGCGCGAACGCGCACCGGTGCACGACCGCGAGAACACCTTCCCGCAGGACGATCTCGACGATCTGCGAGCGGCCGGTTACCTCGGCATCCTGGTACCGACCGCGCTCGGCGGAGCGGGTCTCTCGCTCGCCGAGGCCGCCGAACTCCAGCAGCGTCTCGCCGGGGCCGCCCCGGCCACCGCGCTCGCGGTGAACATGCATCTCGTGTGGACCGGCGTGGCGAAGGTCCTGCACGACCGCGGCCTCGACGATCTGGCCTTCGTGCTGCGCGGCGCGGCAGCCGGCGAGGTCTTCGCCTTCGGCATCAGCGAGGCCGGGAACGACCTCGTGCTCTTCGGCAGCGACACCCGGGCCGCGCCCGACGGGAAGGGCGGGTACCGCTTCACCGGGACGAAGATCTTCACCTCCCTCTCGCCGGTGTGGGACCACCTCGGCGTCCACGGGCTCGACACGACGTCCCCCGACGCACCAAAGATGGTGTTCGCGTTCCTCGACCGCGACGAGGACGTCGTGAGCCGTGACGACTGGAACACCCTGGGCATGCGCGGCACGCAGAGCCGCACGACCGAACTGCACGGCGCCCACGCGCCGGCCGACCGCGTGGTGCGTCGGCTCGATCCGGGACCGCAGCCCGACCCGTTGGTGTTCGGCATCTTCGCGTTCTTCGAGATCCTGCTGGCGTCGGTCTACACCGGTATCGCCCGGCGCGCGCTCGATCTGTCGGTCGAGGCGGCGCGGTCGCGGCGGTCGAAGAAGACGGGCGCCAGCTACGCGGCCGACCCCGACATCCGGTGGCGCATCGCGGACATGGCCCTCGCCTACGACGCCCTGCCGCCGCAGATCGCGGCGCTCAGCGCCGACGTCGATGCCCGGGTCGACCACGGCGGACGCTGGTTCTCGCTGCTCGCCGGTCTCAAGCACCGCGCCGTGACGGCGGCCAAAGCGGTCGTCGACGATGCCATGCTCGTCGGCGGCGGCTCTTCCTACTTCGCGCACACCGAGCTCAGCCGCCTCTACCGCGACGTGCTGGCGGGGCAGTTCCACCCGTCCGACCCCGAATCGGCGCACTCGGCGCTGGCCACGGCCTGGCTCGGACCGGTCGACGCGTGATGGCCCGCACGCCCACGGCCCTGCTGAGCCCCGCCGATCAGCAGCGCCGCCGCGACCTGCGTCGAATGAAGGGCGTCGCCCTCGGTGCCCTGATCGGGATGGCGGTGGTCTTCGCGGTCGCCTTCGCGCTGCAACGCGACGTCGAGTGGCTGCAGTACGTCCGCGCGGCCGCCGAGGGCGGCATGGTTGGAGCGCTGGCCGACTGGTTCGCGGTGACGGCGCTGTTCCGGCATCCGCTGGGGCTCCCCATCCCCCACACCGCGATCATCCCCCGCCGCAAGGACGAGATCGGGCAGCAGCTCGGGGAGTTCGTCGAGACCAACTTCCTCGAGGGACACGTCGTGCGCACCAAGCTCGAGGGGACGCCGCTCGCGGCCCGCGCCGGCGCCTGGCTGGCCGAACCCGCGCACGCCGATCGGCTCGCCGCCGAGGGCGCGACCATCGCGACGAGCGTGCTGCGCGCGCTCAGCGACGACGACGTGCAGGGTCTCCTCGAAGACCTGGCCCGCGATCATCTGCTCGCACCCGACTGGGGCCCCTCCGTGGGCGGTTGGCTCGAACGCGTCGTCGGATCCGGCGCCCATCACGGCGCGGTCGACCTCGCCCTCGACAACATCGCGGTGTGGCTGGCGAACAACCACGAGATGTTCCAGGGCCTGGTGTCGCGACGGCTGCCGTCGTGGGTGCCGAGTCTGGCGCACCGGTTCGTCGACGACACGGTGTACCGCGAAGCCGTGGGCTTCGTCGATGCCGTCCGCGCCGATCCGCGCCACCAGGCGCGGGCCGCGATCGACCAATACCTGGGACGCCTGGCCGACAACCTGCAGCACGACCCGGCGACGATGGTGCGCCTCGAAGAGGCCAAGGCCTCGATCTTCGACAGCCCCCGCGTACGCGGCCTGGCCGCCGACGCGTGGAACACCGCCAAGACGGGGCTGCTGGCCTCGCTCGCCGATCCCGACAGCGCTCTGCGCCGCCGCGCGTCGGCGGCGCTGGCGGACGTGGGGCGGCGGCTGCAGAGCGAGGAGTTCCTGCAGCGTCGCGTCGACGGCTGGGTCACCGATGCAGCGGTCTTCCTCGTCGAGCGGTACCGTCACGACATCGCCTCGATCATCACCGACACGGTGGAACGCTGGGATGCCGAAGAGACCACCGAGAAGATCGAGCTCATGGTGGGGCGCGATCTCCAGTACATCCGTCTGAACGGCACGATCGTGGGGGCCCTCGCGGGCCTCGCGATCTTCACGGTCGCCCACCTCGCCTGGGGGTCGTGACCGGAGGACTCGCGCGGACACACCTCACCCGGGGCACACGACGGTGAGTAGCCTGAGCGCGTGAGCTTCGGTTCGGGGGCAGAGCCCCTCTTCACCTACGGAACGCTGCAGCTGCCGGACGTCCAGCTGGACACCTTCGGTCGGCTCATCCCCGGCGAGGACGACGTGCTGCCCGGATACCGGCTCGAGTGGACGGACATCGACGACGAGCGGGTGGCCCAGCTCTCGGGACTCGACGCGCACCCGATCCTGCGTCGGACCGATGATCCGCGAGACCGCGTCTTCGGGCGCGTGCTCGAGCTCACGCCCGAAGAACTGGATGCCGCGGACGAGTACGAGGTCTCGCTGTACCGACGGGTCTCGGTGCGGCTGGCCAGCGGCATCCGCGCGTGGGTGTACGTCGGCCACTGAGACACGCCCTGCCACAGAACACTCCGGTCGCGCCAGGCTCGTCAGCGCTGGATCACCGCCGCTATCCTCGACTCGGATGCCGGATCGACCAGCGCAGCGCGCGCGCCGGGTCCGTGAAGCGGAGAGACGATGATCCAACTTGTCCTGGCCCGGCATGCCAAATCGGACTGGGTCGACGAGAGTCTCGACGACCACGATCGACCGCTCAACGATCGAGGCCGTCGCGACGCCCCCGCCATGGCGCGTTCGGTTCTGCGACGTGGCGTGCGCCCCGAGGTGCTGCTGTCGAGCACGGCACTGCGCGCCCGGACGACCGCCGAGGCCTTCGGAGACGAGTTCGAGGTCGAGGTGACCGAACGCGCCGAGCTGTACCTCGCCGCGCCCGACACGCTGCTGGAGGCGGCCCGCACGAGCGGGGCGGCCGAGGTCATGGTCGTCGCACACGATCCGGGCTTGAGCGCGCTCGTGTCGCGTCTGGCCGACAGCGACGTGCGGATGGTCACCGCCGCCGTGGCGATCTTCACGTGGCACGAGGGCGAGTGGCCCGACGTCGGCGTCGTCCCACCCGACGAGTTCGAGCTGCTCGCTCCCTGAGCCGCCGCCCGAACGGGCCGGCCGTGCGGACCTACGCCGCCAGGCCCGAGTGCTCGACGGCGGCGCGCGCCACCGCCCCCGAGAGCACCAGTTCGGTGACCGCCTCGATCTCGGGCGAGACGAAGCGGTCGCGCCCCGGGCCGTCGACGCGCGTGCGGACGAGGTCGCGCACGGCCCCGGTCGCCGCCGCGGGCGGGAGCGGGGCGCGCAGGTCGAGCGCGCGGCATCCGGTGAGCACCTCGATCGCGAGCACCCGGGCGAGACCGTCGACCGCCCGGCGGAGCTTGCGGCCGGCGGCCCATCCCATCGACACGTGATCCTCCTGCATCGCGCTCGAGGGGATCGAGTCGACCGAGGCAGGAACCGCGAGCCGCTTCAGCTCGGACACGATCCCGGCCGCGGCGTACTGGGCGATCATGAGACCCGAGTCGACGCCCGCCTCCGCGGCGAGGAACGGCGGAAGCCCGTGGCTGCGGGCGACGTCGAGAGCCCGATCCGTTCGCCGCTCCGACATGGATGCCACGTCCGCCACGGCGATCGCGAGGAAGTCGAGCACGTACGCCACCGGCGCACCGTGGAAGTTCCCGTTGGACTCCACCCGACCGTCGAGCGTGACGACGGGATTGTCGACGGCGGATCCGAGCTCGCGCTCGGCGACGGTCCGCGCGTGCGCGGCCGTGTCGCGCGCCGCGCCGTGGACCTGTGGCGCGCAGCGCAGCGAGTACGCGTCCTGCACGCGGGTGCATTCCGGCCCCCGGTGGCTCGCCACGATCGGCGAGCCCGCGAGGAAGGCCCGCAGGTGAGCGGCCGACGTCGCCTGGCCGGCCTGGGGACGCAGCGCCATCAGGTCGGCCGCGAACACGGCGTCGCTGCCGAGCTGCGACTCCACCGACAGGGCGGCGGCGACGTCGGCCGTGGTCCACAGCATCTCCAGGTCGTGCAGGGCCAGCAGCAGCATCCCGAGCATGCCGTCGGTGCCGTTGATGAGCGCCAGCCCCTCCTTCTCGCGCAGCACGACGGGCGAGATCCCGGCGGCCGCGAGCGCTTCGGCGGCGGGCATCGCGCGGTCCTCCGCATCGCGGACGTCGCCCTCACCCATGACCGCCAGCGCGACGTGCGAGAGCGGCGCGAGGTCGCCGGAGCAGCCGAGGGACCCGTACTCGCGCACGATCGGGGTGATCCCGGCGTTCAGCAGGGCGGCGTACGTCTCGACGACCACGGGCCGGACGCCCGTGCGCGCCGTGGCGAGCGTCTGCAGCCGCAGCAGCATCAGGGCGCGCGTGACCTCGCGTTCGACCTCGGCACCCGTCCCGGCGGCGTGGGACCGGATGAGGCTCTCCTGCAGCTGCGCGCGACGATCGGGGGCGATGAAGGTCGTGGCCAGCGCGCCGAATCCCGTGGAGATCCCGTAGTGCGGCTGCGGGTCGTCGGCCAGCCCCTCGATCAGCGCGCGCGTCTCGGCGACGCGGGACAGCGCCGCGGGATCGAGCGCGACCGGCGCGCCGTGGCGCGCGACGGCGACGACGTCGCGCGGGGCGAGGGGGATGGATCCGACGGTGACGGTGATGCTCATGCCTCGATCCCACCGCTTCCGCCTCCCGCCCACGCCACCGTTCTGGCATCCTGTGTCTGTGATTCCAGACACTTCGCGTCCGCAGGTCCCCGCGGCCGATCAGACGCTGCGGATCCTGTCGCTGTTGGCCCGCCAGCCCGCGCCGATGGCGGCGCAGTCGATCGCGACCGCACTCGGCCTCCCCCGTTCCACGACCTATCACCTGCTGACGACGCTCGCGCAGCACGGCTACGTCGTCCACCTGGCGGACGACCACCGCTGGGGGCTCGGCACCGCGGCCTTCGAACTCGGCGGCGGATACGCCCGTCAGCAGCCGCTCGCCCGGCTCGGACGCCCTCTTCTGGCCGCACTCACCGACCGGCTCGGCGAGAGCACGCACCTCGCCGTCCTCGTCGGGCGCGACGTGCTGTACATCGTCGAGGAGCGCGCGCCGCGTCGACCGACGCTCGTGACCGACGTCGGCGTGCGCCTCCCGGCGCACCTGGCGGCGAGCGGTCAGGCGATGCTCGCCGCGCTCCCGCCCGCGCAGGTGCGCGCGCTGTACCCGGATGCCGCGGCGCTGACGCAGCGCACGGCGCGCGGCCCGCGCACGCGCGCCGACCTGCGCGATGCGCTGCGGCGTGTGCGAACCGACGGCTTCGCCCGCGAAGACGGCGAGGTCACTCCCGGCTTCCGCTCGGTGGCATCCGCGGTCCTCGACCACGCGGACTGGCCGATCGCCGCGGTGGCCGTCACGTGGCCCGCTGAGACGGAGCGGGAGGCCGCTGAGCTCGCGGACGCGGCACGCGCCTGCGCCCGTGAGCTCGCGCGGCGCATCCGCCCCGGGGCTTGAATCGCGCGGGCGGCGCTCAGCGAACGACGAGCCGTGGCTTCACCAGCACGTGCGCTGCACCGGCGGTCGCGGGGCGGGGCGCCACCACGGTGCCCTCCTCCCCCATCAGCAGGTCCAGGGCACCGGATGCCACCCGCTCGGGGAGCTGCTCGACGCTGGAGAGTCCGAGCGCCTCGGCGGCGGGGGTGTTGTCGAAGCCGATCACGGTGATCTCGGGGTGACCGGCCAGGGTCGTGGCCAGGTGGGCGCCGATGGCGAGCGAGTCGCTCGCGCACACGATGCCGGTCACACCCGGATCGGCGGCGAGCCCCTCGGCAACGACGTCGCGCGCGAGGGCCACGCTGTCCTCCACCACCCACCGCGGTCCGGCGGCGGATCCGACGCTCTCTCGCCAGCCGCGCTCGCGTTCGTCCCCGGTGCCCGAGCCGGCTGGCCAGCCGAGAAACGCGATGCGACCCCCACCGCCGTCGAGCAGGTGTTCGGTCGCGGCACGGGTCCCGGCGGCCCCGTCGACGTCGACCCACAGGTGGGCGGGAGCCTCGACGTCGTCCTTCCCCCACGGGCGCCCGAACGAGACGAAGGGCAGCCCGCGCTCACTGAGCCATCCGGTGCGGGGGTCGCCGTAGAAGGTCCCGGTGACCACGACGGCATCCACCTCTCCCCCCTCGAGCAGATCGCTGAGCCGCTCGATCTCCTCCTCGGCCGTGCGCGCGGCGTACAGCAGCACGCGCATGTCGCGCTCGCTCGCGCGTTCGGTCAGGGCGTGGACGAACCGGTCGAGCACGACGCCCGCGATGCCACCGGCGTAGGGATCCAGATGGATGCCGATCGTCGAGCTGCGTCGGGTGCGCAGGCGCCGCGCGGCCGCGTGCGGACGGTAACCCAGCTCGGCGATGGCCGCCTCGACGCGCAGGCGCGTGGAATCGCGCACGATCCCGGGGGTGTTGACGACGTTCGAGACCGTCTGTCGCGACACCCCGGCCACACGAGCCACGTCTTCGACGGTAGGGGCTTTCGTCATCCCTTCCCTCCCCGGGTAGACGGTCATCGTAGGGCGAGCCGGAGCGCTTGACAGCACGGCCCGCCGCTCCGTACGTTAGTCGCACCAGAGTTTGAACGTTCAAACTTTCGGGCCCTCCGGTCCCACACGGAGGGGTCGCATGCCTCATCGAAGGAGAGAGACACATGACACGGCACATCGCCCGCACCTGGCTCGGAGCAGGAGCGCTCCTGGCCACCGGGGCCCTGACGCTCACCGCCTGCGGTTCGGGCTTCAACGATTCCGGCAGCGCCGAGCAGTCCTCCGGCGGCTCGCTGTCGATCCTCATCGGCTCCTCGGGCGACGCCGAGACCCAGGCCGTCGAGTCCGCCGTCGCCGCCTGGTCGAAGGAGTCCGGCGTCGACGCGCAGGTGCAGGTCGCCAACGACCTCCCCCAGCAGCTGTCCCAGGGTTTCGCGGCAGGATCGCCGCCGGACCTCTTCTACCTCGCACCCGACGCCCTCGCCGGTTACGCCGCGAACGGATCGATCGCCGCGTACGGCGACGACCTGGCGAACAAGGCCGACTTCTACCCCTCGCTCGTGGAGAACTTCACCGTCGACGGCAAGTTCTCCTGCGCCCCGAAGGACTTCTCGACCCTCGCTCTCGTCATCAACACCGACCTGTGGACGGCAGCGGGCCTCACCGACACGGACATCCCCCAGACCTGGGACCAGTTGGCATCCGTCGCCCAGAAGCTCACGGTCGACGGCCGGGTCGGTCTCGCCTTCGGAGCCGAGTACCAGCGCGTCGGCGCCTTCATGGCGCAAGCCGGCGGCGGCCTGCTGACCGACGGCAAGGCCGACGCCGACAGCAGCGCGAACGTCGAAGCACTGCAGTACGTCAAGACCCACCTCAACGACGGCTCCTTCGCGTTCGCATCCGACGTGGGCGCCGGCTGGGGCGGCGAGGCCTTCGGCACGCAGAAGGCCGCGATGACCATCGAGGGCAACTGGATCACCGGTGCCCTCACCGCCGACTACCCCACCGTGAAGTACACCGTCGCCGAGCTCCCCGCGGGCCCCGGAGGCAAGGGCACGCTGCAGTTCACCAACTGCTGGGGCATGGCCGCCGACAGCAAGAACCAGGACAACGCGCGCGCCCTCGCCGAGTACCTCACAGGAACCGACCAGCAGCTGGCGTTCTCGAAGGCGTTCGGCCCGATGCCGTCCATCCAGTCCGCCGCCGACGCGTGGTCGAGCGCGAACCCGGACCTGACGGCGTTCCTCGCCGGAGCCGAGTACGCCCAGTTCCCGCCGAACATCGCCGGAGCCGCCGACGTGATCACCGACTTCAACGCGCAGCTGGAGTCGCTGAAGACCGGCGACCCGCAGGCGATCCTCGGGACGGTCCAGGGCAACCTCGAGGCGATCGCCAAGTAGGCGCCAGTCCATGACCGCTCTCACCACCGCGCCTCGTCGCGCCGGGTCCTCCTCCTCGGGGATCCGGCGCGGCGAGGCCCCCGCCGGCTGGCTCTTCACCGCCCCGGTGCTGATCATCCTCGGCGTGTTCCTCCTCGTCCCGGTGCTCATGGCGCTGTGGGTGAGCTTCTCGGACTGGAGCGGGCGCGGCAGCCCCTTCTCGTCGAACGTGAACTTCGTCGGGCTCGACAACTACGCCGCGGTCACCACCGGCGGCGGTCTCGCCGAGCGCGACTTCGGAACGGCCCTCCGCAACAACGCCTGGTACGTGCTGCTCGTCGTGCCGCTGCAGACCGCGCTCTCGCTCTTCCTCGCCGTCCTCGTCAACCGCGCGGTGCTGCGCGGCCGCGGGTTCTTCCGCACGGCGTTCTACTTCCCCTCCGTCACGAGTTCCGTCGCGATCACGGTGCTGTGGCTGTTCCTGTTCTCGACCTCGGGCGCGATCAACGAGGTGCTGTCGTGGCTGGGGATCAACGGCCCCAACTGGTTCAGCGACCCGTCCGGCATCGTGCACAACGCCCTGGCCGCAATCGGCGTGACGAGCGGTCCCGCAGCCCTCACCGGCAGCACCTTCCTCGGCGTCTCATGGTGGGACTGGCTGGCCGGCCCGTCGGTGGCGATGTCGGCGTTCATCCTCATGGCCGTCTTCACGACCTCGGGCACCTTCATGCTCCTGTTCATCGCGGGCCTGCAGAACATCGGCGGCGACGTGCAGGAGGCCGCCATGATGGACGGCGCGAACGGCTGGCAGCGATTCTGGCGCGTCACGCTCCCCCAGCTGCGGCCGGTGCTGTTCACCGTGCTGACCCTCGGGCTCATCGGCACCTGGCAGGTGTTCGACCAGATCTACACCGGCACCCAGGGCGGCCCCGGAAAGACCACGCTGACCCCCGCCTACCTGAGCTACTCCTCGGCCTTTTTGTCGCAGCAGTGGGGTCAGGGTGCCGCGATCGCGTTCGTCCTCTTCGTCATCATCGTCGTCCTCACGATCCTGCAGCGATGGGTCCTGCGCGAGCGTCCCGTCTCGCGCCGCCGCGCACGGCAGTACGAGGTGCGCGCACCGAAGGGAGGCACGCGGTGACCGCCACGGCATCCCCCGAGACCAACGTCCTGGCCGAGCAGGTCGTCGGCGGCCCTCGCCGGAAGCCGGCGAAGCACCGCATGTCGGGTAAGACGCTGCGGTGGCAGATCGCCCTGTACGCGCTGCTGTGCGTGCTGGCCCTGATCTACATCTATCCGTTCCTCGTCCAGGTGGCGACGTCGTTCAAGACGGATGCCGTCGCGGCTGCCGATCCGATCTCGCTCGTGCCGCAGCCCTTCACGTGGGCCGCGTACGAGAGGCTCTTCCTCCGCTCCGACTTCCCCGTCTGGTTCGCCAACTCCGCGGTCGTCACGGTGTTCGTGACCCTCGGCCGGGTGTTCTTCAACTCCCTCGCCGGCTACGCGCTCGCGCGGCTGCAGTTCCGTGGCCGCGGAATCGTGTTCGCCGCGCTCGTCGCGGTGATGGCGGTCCCGGCCGTGGTGCTGCTCATCCCGAAGTTCCTCGTGATCAACCAGCTCGGCATGTACGACTCGTACGCGGGCATGATCCTCCCGCTGCTGGTGGATGCCGCGGGCGTGTTCATCATGAAGAACTTCTTCGAGTCGATCCCGCCGTCCGTCGAGGAGCAGGCCCGCATCGACGGAGCGAGCACGTTCCGCATCTTCTGGTCCGTCGTGCTCCCCATGGCGAGGCCGGCGCTCATCACGATCGTGATCCTGTCGTTCCAGGGATCGTGGAACGAGCTCAGCCACTTCGTCATCTCCACCCAGTCCCCCGAGCTCACCACCCTGACCAAGGGCGTCGCCTCGCTCGCGAGCGGGCAGCTCAGTCAGGGAAGCCAATTCCCGCTCAAACTCGCGGCCGCGGCCATCATGACGATTCCGGTCGCCGTGGTGTTCTTCGTGTTCCAGCGCCGCATCATGAACGCCAGTGAAGGAGCCGTCAAAGAATGACCACCGCCCCCGCCGCCTCGCCCGCGGCACCTCTCGCCGCCGCCCCGCACGACACCGCGCCCCTGCAGCCCCTGCTCAGCGACGCCCTGATCGTGCTGCGGGCCCCGACGCAGGCGTGGTCGGACCGCGACGGCACCGTGGGCACGGCGGCCGTGCACGGGATCTACCACGGCGACGTCCGGCACGTGCGCACGCTGACCGTCTCGTGCGACCAGTCGAAGATCGAGGCGATCTCGACGGCCCCCGACGGCCCGTCGCGGATCGTGTTCGGCGCGATCCTGCGGGGCCTGGACGACACCACCCCCGACCCGAAGGTGCGCCTGCTGCGCGAGCGCACGGTCGCCGATGGACACGTGTCCGAGACGTGGACGGTGCGTTCCCGCGTCGACGCACCGATCCGCACGACGCTCCGTCTCCGCCTGCAGCCCGAATTCGCGCTTCTGCACGAGGTGAAGTCGGGGCACGCGCACGCACGCGACGTCGAGGTCGAGACCGGCGACGGCTTCGTGCGGATCTCGGCGGGCCCGCAGGGCCTCGAGCTGCAGAGCCCCGGGGCGCAGGCGGCATCCGGGCCCGAGGGGGTCGAGGCGTCGTGGGACATCGAGGTGCCCCCTCTCGGCGAGACGGTCGTGTCGTGGTCGCTCACGCTGCGGGACGACACCCTCGTCGTCGGTGGCGCCGACGCACCCGCGCGCTGGGACGCTGCCGCGGTGGCGGCTCGGGCGACCGATCCGCGGCTGGCCCGGTGGCTGGCCACGGCGCTCGGCGACCTCGACGCGCTGCGACTCGTCCTGCCCGACGACCCCGAGGACGAGTTCTTCGCCGCCGGCGCCCCGTGGTTCTTCACGCTCTTCGGTCGCGACTCGCTCTGGGCCGCACGGCTCGCCCTCCCCCTGGACGGCGACATCGCGGCATCCACCCTCCGGGTCCTGGCGCGCCTGCAGGGCACGGTCGACGACCCCGAGACCGCGCAGGAGCCGGGCAAGATCCTGCACGAGCTCCGCTCGTCGGCGCTGGAGATCCCCGGTGAAGGGATCTCGCTCCCGCCGCGGTACTACGGCAGCGTCGACTCCACTCCCCTGTGGATCTGCCTGCTCGCCGACGCCCACCGCGCAGGCCTCCCCGCCGACGAGGTGCGCGCGCTGCTGCCGGCGCTGCGCGCGGCGCTCGGCTGGATCCGCGAGAGCGGCGACAGCGACGGCGACGGCTTCCTCGACTACATCGACCGGCTCGGTACCGGCCTGGCGAACCAGGGCTGGAAGGACTCCGGCGACTCCATCCAGTGGCGCGACGGCACCCTCGCCGACGGACCGATCGCGCTGTGCGAGGTGCAGGGGTACGCGTACGAGGCCGCCCTCGCCGGGGCCGACCTGCTGGACGCGTTCGGCGACGACCGGGATGCCGCGGACGCGACGTTCTGGCGCGAATGGGCGGCCGACCTCAAGGCGCGCTTCGCAGACGCCTACTGGATCGAGACGCCCGAGGGGCGGTACCCCGCCGTGGCCCTCGACCGCGAGAAGCGACCGGTCGACACCCTCACGAGCAACATCGGGCATCTTCTGGGCACGGGCATCCTGGATGCCGCGGACGAAGCGCACGTCGCGGCCCTGCTGCGCGGGGAGTCGATGTCGAGCGGCTACGGCATCCGCACGATGTCCACCGGCGCCGCCGGCTATTGGCCGCTGTCGTACCACGGGGGCAGCGTCTGGGTGCACGACACCGCGATCGCCGTGCACGGGATGCTGCGGGCGGGCCTGACCGAGGACGCCCGCGCCGTCGTGGCCGAGCTCCTCGACGCCGCCGAGGGCTTCGCATATCGCGTGCCCGAACTGCACTCCGGCGACCCGCGCGCGGCATCCTCGGTACCCACGCCGTATCCCGCGGCGTGCCGCCCCCAGGCGTGGTCCGCCGCTGCGGCGGTCGTGTGCCTCACGGCCCAGTCCTGAGGCGGCGGGCCCGCACCGCCCGGTCGCGTGCCGGGACGCTCAGTCGACCTTCGCCACCGTGCCGCCGGTGAGGCGCACCAGTTCGTCGAAGGTCAGGGGGAAGACCGTGTGCGGCGTCCCACCGGCGGCCCAGATCTCGTCGAACCCCGCGAGGTCCTCGTCGACGATGGTCGCCAGCGGCGCCGGGTGCCCCGTCGGCGCGACACCGCCGATGGGCTGCCCCGTCGCCGCGAGCACCTGATCGGGCGTGGCCCGCCGGATGCCGCCCCGCCCCAGCCGGGCGGCCAGCGCCGCCGTGTCGACCCGGTGCGCGCCGCTGGTCATCACCAGGAGCGGTTCGTCGTCGCTCCAGAAGACCAGACTGTTCGCGATCGCCCCGACCTCGATCCCCAGCGCCGCGGCGGCGAGGGCCGCCGTGTGCGCCGCGTCGGGGAGCACGACGATCTCGCCCGCGATCCCCGCGCGCTCCAGCGCGGCGGCGACGAGACGGCTGCGGGCGGGAAGGGACTCGCTCATCGCGCCAGCCTAAGCGTTCGCCCCGCGTCGCTCGACGCGTCAGAATGGAAGATGGATGCCGCACAGCCGCGGCATCCGCGACAGTGCCGCCCACAAGGCGGCCGACGAAAAGGACCGCGATGACCCACGCCCTCCCCCTGCCCGATTTCGCCCACGAACGCGTGGAGGTGGTGACGGGACGGCGGAGCGGCCTGTTCATCGCCGTCGCCCTGCACTCCTCGGTGCTGGGCTCCGCCCTCGGCGGCGCGCGCCTGTGGACCTACCCGCACTGGAGCGACGCCCTCGGCGATGCCCTGCGGCTCTCTGCGGCGATGACCCTCAAGAACGCCGCCGCGGGGCTCGACGCCGGCGGCGGCAAGTCGGTCATCGGCCTCCCCGAGGGCACGGTCCTCGAACCCGATCGTCGCCGCGCCGCGTTCCTCGACCTCGGTGACGCGGTCGAGAGCCTCGGCGGCCTCTACCGGACGGCCGAGGATGTGGGTTCCACCACCGACGACATGCTCGTGGTGAGCGAGCGGACGGCCCACGTCGTCGGCCTCCCCGACGCCGTGGGCGGCTCGGGCGAGCCGGCCGGCCCCACGAGCCTGGGCGTCTACGCGTCGCTCGTGGCCACGCTTGAGCGGGCCGTCGGTTCGGGCGACGTCCGCGGACGCCGCATCACCGTCGCCGGCCTGGGACAAGTGGGCGGTCGCCTGGCCGAACGTCTCGCCTCCGAAGGCGCCATTCTCACCGTCACCGACGTCAACCCCGCCAAGCGCGGTCTCGCCGCCACTCTGGGCGCCGCGTGGGTCGAGCCGGGCGAAGCGCACCTGATCCCGGCCGACCTTTTCGTTCCGGCCGGTATCGGCGGCGTGCTCACCGACGAGGTCATCGACGCCCTCGACGCCCGCGCCGTGTGCGGGCCGGCGAACAACCCGCTCGCCGACCGCTCCGGCGCCGACCGTCTCGCCGCACGCGGCGTGCTCTACGCGCCCGACTTCGTGGTGAATGCCGGTGGTGTGATCTACCTCGACCTCGAGGCCAAGCAGATCGGTTCGCGCGAGACGATCATGAGTCGCGTCGCCGGAATCGGCGACACCGTTCGCCGCGTGTTCGACGAGGCGGAGACGCGCGGCGTCACTCCCCTCGCCGCCGCCGAGGGACTCGCCGCGGACCGTCTGCGGGTGGGCGCGGAATCGACCGCCCTCGTCTGAACGACGAAGAACCCCGGATGCCAGGTGAATGGCATCCGGGGTTCTTTTCGTGCGTCAGTGAGCGGCGTCGTACGCTTCGAGCACGTTCGCCGAGATTCGCCCGCGGGAATTGATGGAGTAACCGTTCTCTTCCGCCCATGCGCGCACGTCGCCGAGATCGCGCGACGAACCGGTGCGCGACTTGGTCGCGCGACGCGCATTGGCCGGAACGGAACCGAGCGGCCGTGCCGAAGAGATGAAGGGTTCGAACGCGTTGCGGAGCTTCTTCGCGTTCTCGTCGGAAAGGTCGATCTCGTATGCGCGTCCCTCGAGCGAGAAGTGAATCGTCGTCCCCCCCGTCGATGACAGCGCCGTCGAGATCGTCGATGAGCTGCGTAATCTGCTTTTTCGCCATGTGGCTGATCCTATGACCCCACCTTGGATGAATTCAGTGAGAAGCACGCGAGTTCACCCGGGATATAACCCCACCGAGCCGTCATCAATCATTCTGGGGGGAACCAGGCGCGCCGCCTTCGATCGCCGTGATGCGATGATCCTCACCGTGGGTGAGTTCCGTCGCCAAAAACTCTTCATCGAGCGGAAGCCGTAATGAGAACTGCGCGAAGGCCGAGACGCGCAGGACGGCCCGGTCGATGTCCACATCGAGAACGTGCCCGCCGATCAGACGATCCTCGCTGAGGAAGTGCACGTGCAATCCCGCCACCGATATGCCCTGATAGATCCGGGGCATCCAAAAGCCGACGATGACCCCGGACCGATCACGAGTCACGGTCTCCACCTGCTCGGCGGCGACGTCGGCCAAGGGACGGAAAGGGGCCTCTTGGCGCGCGGTGACGCGTGTGCGCACGCGACGCACGACACCGTCGACCCGAACCGCATGGAACAGGTTGCGGCTGACGAGCCGGTCCTCGACAGCAGCGGTGAAGCCGCCGAGATCCAGCCCTTCGAGATGCTCGCCCTCGCTCTGCCCGAAGGAGCAGACGTCGACGAACGGCAAAGTCTCGTCCTCCCGCAGAAGCCGCGGCGCGGCATCCACGGAGCATTCGAATGCCTCACCGTCGACGAAGAGGACCTCCCCACCGAGACGATCGCAGCACCCGATTCCGGTGTCGCCCCAGCCGTGAACCTCGGAAACCGGGATTCCGGCGGTGTACATTCCGCCCATGAGGGCGTCGAGGACGGCGAACTGCGTCACCGCGCCGGAATTCACGGTCTTTCTGCCGTCGCTCGACAGCGGAATCATCGGCTCAGGAGTTTGCGGCGCCGTATGCCTCGAGCACGGAAGCCGGAACACGGCCCCGGTCGCTCACGGTGTGCCCGTTGGCACGCGCCCATTCACGCACCGCGGCGAGATCGATATCGCTCGATCGGCGCGACGAACGCGTGCGACGCGACGCCGAGGTGGAACGACCGACCGGACGCGCGGCATCCACGAACGGCGCGACGGCGGCATAGAACTTGTCGGCATTCCGGTCGGAGAGATCGATCTCGTAGGAACGCCCCTCGATCGAGAAAGTGATCTGCTTTCCGTCGCCCTCTTCGAGGACGGTCCCGTCAAGATCGTCGACCAGATGCGTGATGTGTTTGATTGCCATGGTGGAATAAGAATACACCCGATGCCCTTTTGCTTCCGCCTCTTCGGAGGTGCTGACGCGGGGCCTGTATGAGAGCCCGCGATAGGAATGCGCCGAGGAAGGCACTATCCTCCCGAGGTGGCGTTCACCCCCGGAACGCCCCGGACCGAGGAAGTAGCGTGTGAGTCTTTTCCGCACGAAGTCGGTGGAGCAATCCATCGACGATACCGATCACGGTCAGGGCTGGGTGGCCACGGTCATCTCCGCCGGTGCCGTGGCAGGTCTGACCCCCGCCGTGATCGTTCTGCGCCGCACGCGCCCCGACCTCGCGCGCGGCTTCCGCGTCCCGCTGAATCCGGTGCTGCCGATCCTGTCGGCGCTCATCTGCACCTCCCTGATGCTGAACCTCTCGGTCGAGACGTGGCTGCGGCTTCTCATCTGGCTGGCCCTGGGCTTCGCCGTCTACATCGCCTACTCCCGGCGGCACGCCCGGGTGAGCACGGGAGCGATGCTCGACCCGTCGAAGCCGCGCGTGGTCGGCCCGCCGGGGGAATGAGCGACGCGCCGGCACTTCACCCCGGGGATGTCGGCATCCACCGCCCTCCGCCCGGGGGCCGTGTCCGAGGCATCCCCTAGGCTGGTCGCGTTTCGACGACGACGATCACCTCTCCGGGGGGTTTCATGGGGATCGCACGCACGTGGGTCTTTCCGATTCTGCGCACGTTACTGGTGGCGATCATCGCCGCCGCCCTGATCAAACTGGCGTTCTTTCCGGACAGACCACTCGATGCCGATCCGGCGCAGCCGACGGGGACGGTGTCCGAGCCGCGCGTGATCGCGACCGCGGGGACCATCACGAACGACGTCGTGATCAAGGCGACCGTGTCGGCGGACCCGGCGGTGCCGTTGCGGTCGACGGCCGCCGGCACGGTCAACAAGATCTTCGTCACCCAGGGCTCGCCCGTCGCCGAGGGCGATGTCGTCTTCAACGTCAAGGTGCCGATCGAGCGCGACCCCGCCGACAGCGTGGATGCCGAGGGTAAGCCCAAGCCCGCGATCTTCCGGTACGAAGACGTCACGGCGCCCGCCGCCGGCACGCTCAGCGCACTGTCGGTCATCGCGGGTCAGGAGCTGGCGGTCGGAGCGACCGCGGGCAACGTCGCGCCCCCGACGTTCTCGGTGTCGGGAACGCTGGAGCCCGCGCAGCAGTACCGCCTGCTCAACCGCCCCGGAGACGCCACCGTGACCATTACGGGCGGGCCGGCCGGATTCACGTGCACGAACCTCCGGATCACCACTCCCCTGTCCGGGAGCTCGCCCGACGACGCGACCACCGGTCCCGCCGGGTCCGCGGGCTCCGCCGGCACGTCGGGATCGGGGACGACGGCCACGTGCGCGGTGCCGGGCGACGTCACCGTCTTCGCCGGACTCGCCGCCGAGATGACGATCGCCGGAGGGCGTGCCGAGAACGTGATCGTGGTCCCCACGACGGCGGTGCGCGGTGCGGCGCAGAGCGGCACCGTGTGGGTGTCGACGGCGGACGGCGCCACCGAGGAGCGGCCGGTCGCCCTCGGCCTCACCGACGGCACGCAGGTGCAGATCACCGAGGGTCTCACCGAGGGCGAGGAGATCCTCGAATTCGCTCCCGGGGCGATGGCCGGGTCGCCCGATGGATGCACGACGTATCCCGACGGCTCGATGTTCTGCGAACCGGCCGCGCAGTCGTGAGTCTGCTCGAGCTGCGCGATGTCACTCGCACGGTCATCCCTCCCGATCAGCCCGCGCTGACGATCCTGTCGGGTGTCGACATCGTGATCGAACCGCGCGATCACGTCTCGATCGTCGGGCGTTCCGGCTCGGGCAAGTCCACCCTCCTGAATCTCCTGGGACTGCTCGATCTGCCCACGAGCGGCGAGATCACCTTCGACGGCGATCCCGTGCGCGGACTGTCAGCGGCACGACGCGATCGCCTGCGCGGGGCGGCGATCGGCTTCGTGTTCCAGCAGTTCAACCTGCTGCAGGGCCGCACGGCTCTCGAGAACGTCACCATGCCGCTGCTGTACTCCAGCGGGACGACCTTCTGGCGCCGCACGAGGATCGCGGCCGAAATGCTCGATCTCGTCGGGCTCGGGCACCGGCTGCACAGCATGCCCGACCGGCTCTCCGGCGGCGAACAGCAGCGGGTCGCGATCGCCCGCTCACTCGTGCGCGGACCGCGACTGATCCTCGCGGACGAGCCGACCGGGGCCCTCGACCTCGACACCGGACAGAGCGTGATGGAGCTCATCGACGAGGTCGCCGAGCGCACCGGTGCCGCGCAGGTGATCATCACGCACGACCCGATGATCGCCCGCCGCGCCCGCCGGCATTTCCGTCTGGATCGCGGCATCCTGACCCCGGTCGACGATCCGACGTTCGAACCGCGCACTCGTCGCGAGGTGCGCGAGATGGCACCGGGCTCCGATGCGGACGGCGCGTGGGCTGCTCTCGATCCGGCCACCGCCGTCGAGGAGACGCGCTGATGCGCGCGCTGTCGAGCCTCGTGGGCTCGCTGGTCGAAGCGTGGCAAGAAGTGCGGGTCCACCGCACGCGGGTACTGCTGTCCCTCATCGGCGTGGCGGTCGCCGTCTGTTCGCTCACGACCGTCGTCGCCCTGGGTGCGATCGTGCAGCAGGCGAATCAAGAGATGAGCGAGCGCTCCAGCGGTCGTCCCGCGAGCCTCAGCGTCTCGGCGTTCGGCACCGACGGCGAGATCGACCCGGCACGGATGGATACCGCGTGGGCCGAGGTCGTGAAGCGCTACGGCATCTCGTACGCCACGCGTGCCCAGCAGACGACGCAGCTGGTGCCCTTCGCCAGTGGGACGGTCCAGGTCGGCACGCGGGCGGTGGACCAGCCGTACGGCGAGATGCACCGCGTGCGGATGCTCGAGGGCGAGTGGTTCACCGCGGCGGATGCCGAGCAGCTCGCGCCGCGGCTCATCGTCAACGAGGTGTTCTGGGACCGCATGGGGCGGCCGGCGCTGTCGACCCATCCGGTCGTGGCACTGGGCGGGCAGGCCGTGCCCGGTGCCGCCTC
The DNA here is from genome assembly GCF_005774735.1 of Microbacterium sp. 5K110. Classification (GTDB taxonomy): domain Bacteria; phylum Actinomycetota; class Actinomycetes; order Actinomycetales; family Microbacteriaceae; genus Microbacterium. The sequence continues at coordinate 19,449 of NZ_VBUM01000015.1, forward strand.
GGGGATCGCCCCCGGCGGCACCCGGGCGGTCGTCGTGGGCGTCACCCCGTCCTCGACGTGGGAGACCGAGCCGTCGATGTTCATGCTCGCCGCGCAGGCTCAGGCCGTTCAGGATGCCGCGATCGGCCGGAGCGGCACCGCCGCCGCGGCCGACTCCTCCTACGGCGGTGCGCCGCAGTCCCAGTACGAGATGTGGGTTCCGCCCGAGCTGGCCGAGCAGCTGACGACCCTCGTCACGCGCGACCTCACCGCCGCGCTCGGCGACGGAGCGCAAGTGAACGTCAACCGGCAGGACTGGGCGGCGTGGGGCGACGATCCGTTCCTGGTGACGAAGATGGTGGTGATCGGGATCGCCGTGCTCGTGCTGATGCTCGGTGCCCTGGGCCTGGTCAACATCGCCCTGGTCACGGTGAAGCAGCGGGTCCGCGAGATCGGCATCCGACGCAGCTTCGGAGCGACGGCGAGCCGGGTGTTCTTCGCCGTGATGATGGAGAGCGTCGTCGCGACGGTCGTCGCGGGCGCCGCCGGGGTGATGGCATCCATCCTCATCGTCCAGTCGCCGTGGCTGCGCGAGCTCATCGGCCAGGGCATGGTGAGCGACTTCCCCCCGTTCCCCGTCGATGCCGCCCTCACCGGCCTTGCCGCGGCCACGGCCGTCGGCGCGCTCGCGGGACTCCTGCCGGCGCTGGTCGCGGTGCGGGTGAAGGTGATCGACGCGATCCGGTACTGAGGGCGGACCGTCCGGCCGGAACCGGAGGCCGGCGACGTGGGCGACCGCAGTCGGCACAGCGGCGTCGGCCGACGCGCGGATCGCGCCACCGCTCAGACGAAGGCGGTGCTCAGACGAAGGCGTCGGCGGCGCGCTGGATCTCCGTCGCCCGCCCGAAGGGCGTCCCGCCCTCGACCCAGCGCAACAGTGCAGAGGATGAGAAGAGGTTCTCGGCCGCCATCAGCGCGGCACCGATCACGCCCTCCTGATGATCCAGTGAGGCGGAGCGGATCTCGAGGCTCCGCAGGACCGGCTCGGTGCACCGTTCGGCCACGATCGCACGCACGCGATCCACGAGCACATCACCGGCCCGCAAGACCCCGCCGCCGAGCACGACGATGCCCGGGTTCGTGAAGTTGACGAGGTTGGCCACCACGTCCGCCACGTGGTCTGCGCTGCGTGTGGTCAGCGCGGTGGCCACCGGATCCCCGGCCGTGACGGCCTCGCCGATGTCACCGAGCACGAGGTGTCCCCGCCGCGCATAGCGCTCCGCGAGGAAGGGGCTCTCGGCCCGACGCTCAGCGGCATCCAGAAGGAGCGCCCACCCTCCCGCGACGGCCTCGAGGCATCCCGTCCTGCCGCATCGGCAGGCGCGGGAGCGATCGCTCACGTGGATGTGGCCGATGTCGCCCGCCGCGCCCGTCTGACCGTGTATCAGGCGGCCGTGCGCGATCTGCCCCGCGCCGATGCCGGTACCGACCTTGATGAACAGCAGGTCACGCCCGCGAACGTCGTCGCCGCGGGTCCACTCGCCCAATGCCATGAGGTTGACGTCGTTGTCGACCCAGACGGGGGCGTCGAAGTGTTCGCGGAGCCAGTGGCGCGGCGCGAATCCGTCCCACCCCGGCATGATCGGCGGCAACGTCACGGTTCCCGTGGCGAACTCGACCGGCCCGGGGAGCCCCAGCGCAATACCCCACGGACGCGTCACGCGGTGGCGACGGAGGAGGGCGTCGATGTGCGCGCGAACGCGATCCAACGTGGCGTGGGGACCGGCGTCGATCGCCCAGTCCTCGTGGGAGCTGTCCAGCAACCGTCCGTTCAGATCAGCGAGACCGACGGTGAACTCGGACGCACCCAGCAGCGCCGCGGCCACGACACCGGACCGGGCGCGGAAACGCACGATCCGCGCCTGCCGTCCCCCTCCAGAGGGAGCGAGCTCCCCCTCTTCGAGAAGACCGAGGTCGATCGCCTGGTCGACGCGCTGGGTGACGATCTTGCGGCTGAGACCCGTGGCATCCAGGAGTTCGGGTCGCGTCCGCGCTGTGCCCTCACGGATCGCACTGACCACGCTCACCAGGGGCGCGACGGCGATCTCGGGGCCCCCTGGCGGGCGCTGGCGCGGCAGACCCGGGCCACCCGCCCCGGTCGCGGAGAACGGCACCGTGATGCTCACTCGGGCGCTCCCTCGACTCGGTGACGGGTGGCCATGATCTCACGACTCAGCGTGCGGAGGTCTCTTCCCGGCGGAGGCGGATGTCCTCCTTGATCTGGGGCAGTCGCTTCTCGAGGCCGTACGTCGCGATGGCGATGACCTGCAGGGCCGCGATGACGGCGGGCAGCAGCAAGTAGATCCACATGATGCCGTTGACGACCTCGGGGGTGGGGTTCGCCGGGTCGTACGCGATAGCGGCGAGACCCCACGCGAGGGCCGCACCGCCGAGCGCGGCGCCGATCTTGGTGCTCATGCTGTACCCGGCGAAGAGCAGGCCTTCGTCGCGACGGCCACTGCGCCACTCCTGCTGTTCCACCGTGTCGGCCGTCAACGCGGGCGCGGCGACGAAACCGAAGCCGCCGAAGACGTTCAGAACGAAGAACACGATCGAGAACACCCAGACGTTGTCCTGCACGAAGAACAGCACGGTCGTCATGGCGATCGCGATGAGCAGACCCACGAGGATGCCACGCCGCTGACCGAGCAGACGGAGGAAGGGTGCCGTCAGCAACGAGCCCACGACGGCCGACAGCGAGAAGGCGAGGAGGATGATGGGGATCGCCCCGGGGTTCCCCAACACGTAGATGGCGTAGTAGATCGTGCCGCCGGTGATGACACCCAGACGGGTGAACGCCAGGACCGAGAACACGAAGACCGAGATCCACGGGCCGTTGCCCGCGAGCGCCTTGAGGGAGCGGCCGAGGTTGCCTCGGGCCCGAAGAACGGGCGTGAGCGGTACCCGCTCTTTCACCGAGGCCACGACGACCCAGAACAGCAGCATTCCGACGATCGCGTAGAGACCCACCGTGATCCCGAAGCCCACGGGCGATGTGGGCGAGCCGCCGAACGCGATGATCAGGGGCTGCGTGAAGCTGGACACGATGATGATCCCGATGCCCACGCCGAACGAACGCCATCCGGCGAGCTTCATGCGCGCGCCGGAGTCGCGTGTGGTCATGGCCATCAGCGCCCCGTAGGGCACATTCACCACCGAGTAGGCGAGTCCGACCAGCAGGAAGGTCACGGCAGCCCACGCGATGGTGGGCACATCGTCGCCCCCGCCCGGGGTGAGGAACGTGAGGAATGTCAGCGCCGCCAGTGCCGGGGCGCCGAAGATCAGGTAGGGACGCGCCCGACCCCAGCGGGTCGTGGTGCGGTCGAGCAGGATGCCGACCATCGGATCGAAGAACGCGTCCAGCACTCGGGCGACCAAGAGGATGACACCGGCGATGCCGGCGCTGATCAGGGCGACGTCCGTATAGAAGAAGAGCAGGTAGCTGGAGATCGTGGTCCAGGTGAGGTTGGACGCGATGTCGCCCAACGCGAACGCGGCCTTCTCACGCGTGCGCACGGCCCGCGGGTTGTCGGGATCGCTCCGGTCCGTCACGGATCGGGGAATGCTCGTGCGCACAGCGGCGGTCGAAGCCAGCGTGGGGCCTTGCCTATCACTCATCGTCGAGTCCTTCGGTCAAATGGTCATCGTAGACGTGAGCATCTTGTGATCCCTAGGAACATAAGTCAACGCTCTCTGAGCTGATGGTGCGCATTAGCGACGCCTATGCGGGAATTTCCACCCCGAACGTTACTTTTGTACTTGCCGCGCTTAAGTGGCCGTCACGTCTCGAACCCATGGAGGTTTCATGTCGTCCCTCTCGGATGCCGCGCCCGAGCGCCGTCTCCCCGATTCCGCGGATGTCGTCATCGTCGGCAGCGGCCCCGCGGGTGCCGCGTACGCGCGGATCCTCAGCGAGACCTCCCCGGCCGCCCGGATCGTCATGATCGAGGTCGGTCCGATCGTCAGCGACCCTCCCGGATCCCATGTGAAGAACATCGCCGACAACGCCGAACGGGCCCGCGCACAGCGGGCCTCGGAGGGCCCGCGACCCCAGGACGACGCGGCGTCCACGAACACGATGGACGGCTACGCCAGCGACGCCGCGCGGCTCTGGCGACCGGGCACGTACCTCCTGGCATCCGGATACCGACAGCCGGGCGAGGACGGTCTGCCCGCCGCGGCCTTCTCGAGCAACGTCGGTGGCATGGCGGCGCACTGGACCGGCGCGTGCCCGCGCCCCGGGCAGAGCGAGCGCATCGACTTCCTCGCCGATCTCGACGAGCTGCTGGATGAGGGCGAGCGGCTGCTCGGTGTCAGCGCGACCGCGCTCGCCGGCGCTCCGCTCGCCGACGAGGTGCAGGCGCGCCTCGCCCGCGGTTTCGACGCCGATCGTCCCTCCGACCGTCACGTGCAGCCGATGCCGCTGGCGGTCCACCGCACCGCCGAGGGAAACCTGGTGTGGTCGGGCGCGGATGTCGTCTTCGGCGAAGAGACCCGGGCGAACCCCCTCTTCACCCTCGTTCCAGAGGCTCTCGGCCGACGGGTGATCGTCGAGGACGGCGTCGTCCGCGGTATCGACGTCGAGGACCGCCGCTCCGGCGAGATCCACCGCCTCTCCTCCCCCGTGGTGGTGGTCGCGGCCGACAGCCTGCGGACGCCTCAGCTCCTCTTCGCCTCGGGAGTCACTCCTCCCGCGCTGGGGCGGTATCTCAACGACCAGCCGCAGATCGTGCACGCCGTGCGCCTGCGGGATGTCGAGGACGCCCCCACCGGATCGGCCGCGAACAGCGCCATCACCGCCCAGAGCGGAGTGTCGTGGGTACCGTTCACCGACGACTACCCCTACCACGGTCAGGTGATGCAGCTGGACGCCTCACCCGTTCCGCTGGAGGGCGATGTCATTCCCGGCTCGATCGTCGGATTGGGGTGGTTCTGCGCCAAGGACCTGCAAGAGAGCGATCGCGTCGAGTTCTCCCCCGACGATGTCGACGAGTACGGCATGCCCGCGATGCGCATCCACTACACGCTCACCGAGCGTGATCACCGCACTCTCGCCGACGCCGCCGAGGCGATCATCGCCGCGGGCGAGCTCTTGGGCGACCCCGTCGGAGGCGACCCGATCACGTTCCCCCCGGGCGCGTCACTGCACTACCAGGGCACGGTCCGGATGGGCGCGGTCGACGACGGGACGAGCGTGTGCGACCCCCACGGCGAAGTGTGGGGAACCCGGGGGCTCTTCGTCGCCGGCAACGGCGTCATCCCCACCGCGACCGCCTGCAACCCCACGCTCACCGGGGTCGCGCTGGCCGTCGCCGGCGCACGGCGCGTCGCGCGCACCCTCGACGCGCTCACCTCGAAGTAAAGGACCCGACCATGCTCGAAAGAGATCTCATCCAATCCATCGGCGTGCGCAACGTCACCGAGAACGGCGTCACGACCGGCTTCCAGTTCCGGCTCCGGATGCCGAACTACCGCGGCGTCTGGGGCAGCCTCATCGACGGAGTCGACGTGAGCGTCGACAGCCTCTCGTGGGACCGCGAGGTGCCGCGATGGACCCTGCAGGGCCGAGACTTCACCATCGCCGAGCTGCGGATGTCGACCGATGTCCGCTGGCAGCTCGACGAGGCGGCGATCATCACCGTCCCTCATTCCGGAGGTCTCGCCGTCGGCGTGCACACCCTCGCCGTGGACATCGCGCTCCACGCCCCCTACATCCCGGCAGAGTTCCAGCCCTCGCTCTTCCACGCAGAACGAAAGGTCACGGTCGTCTCATGAGCACGCTCGAGTACGGTGTCTCCCTCTACAGCTACACCGGCGACATGAACACGGTGCTGACCCTCGAGGACGCGTTCGCCGAGATCGCCGATCTCGGTGCGACAGGCATCGAGATCCTCGGTGAGGGGAACATCTCGCACTACCCGACGCCCGAGCCCGCGTGGATAGACCGCTGGCACGCTCTGTGCGCGCAGTACGGCCTCGAGCCGACGAACTACGGCTCGTGGATCGACTCCCGGATGTGGCGCCACCGCGACCTCACCGTCGACGAGGGGACCGACATGCTCGCGCGCGATCTGCGCCTGGCATCCACGCTCGGGTTCACCTCGGTGCGCCCCAAGATCGGCGTCGTGGCGATGGATCTGACCCCGCACCCGATCTGGACCGGGGTCATCGAGCGCAATCTCGACCTCGCCGCAGAGCTCGACATCGTCATCTGCCCCGAGATCCATGCGCCGACCCCGATCCGCCACCCCGTCGTGGACGAGTACGTGCGGTTCATCCAGCGCACCGGGAGCGCGCACTTCCGCCTGCTGATCGACACGGGGATCTTCCAACGCGCCGTCTCGACCGCCCATCAGGACGGACTGAGCGACGAGGCGCAAGAAGAGGGATGGCGCAAACCCCTCGCCCTGCCGATGAGCGACCTCGTGGAGGTTCTGCCCTACACGCACTTCATCCAGACGAAGTTCTTCGACATCGACGATGCGCTCGTAGACCAGCAGATCCCGTGGGAGGAGATCCTCCGAACCCTCATCGAGAACGGCTGGAGCGGATACCTTTCCAGCGAGTACGAGGGCGAACGCAGCCCCTACCGGTCGATCGAGCAGGTGAGACGCCAGCACGCGCTCCTGCGCCGCGCCGAAGCTCGGATCCGTGGCTGAGGACAGAGCGGTGCGCGTCGGGATCATCGGCGGCGGCTTCATGGCCGCGGTGCACAGCCGTGCGGCACGGGCCGCCGGGGCCGATCTCGTAGCCGTGGCGTCCTCCTCCCCCGAACGCGGACGCGCCGCCGCGACAGCGTTGGGTGCCCGTCGGCCGGTCGACGACGCGGATGCGCTCATCGCCGATCCCGAAATCGAGGTCGTCCACATCTGCACACCGAACGACTCGCACGAGAGGCTCGCCCTCCGTGCTCTGGATGCCGGGAAGCACGTCGTGTGCGAGAAGCCCCTCGCGCTCTCCCGCCCCGCCGCCGCCGGCCTGGCGGCCCGCGCCGCATCTGCGGGCCGTGTGGCCACCGTGCCCTTCGTGTACCGCTTCCACCCGATGGTCCGCGAAGCGCGCGCGCTCACGGCATCCGGATCGATCGGACGCGTGCTGCACGTCGACGGTCGCTACCTCCAGGACTGGCTCCTGGGAGCCGACGACGTCGACTGGCGCGTCGACGCGGGTGCGGGTGGACGCTCGCGGGCCTTCGCCGACATCGGATCACACGTGGTCGATCTGCTCGAGTTCGTCACGGGCGACCGCATCGTAGCGCTGACCGCGATCACCTCGGTGGCCCACGCCGCCCGGGGTGGGCGCCCCGTGGCGACCGAGGACATGGTGCACGTGCTCGTGCGTCTGGCATCCGGATGCCACGGGTCGCTGACCGTATCGCAGGTCGCGGCGGGACGGAAGAACGCCCTGCGCCTGGAACTGTACGGCAGCGACGCGAGCATCGGCTTCGATCAGGAGCACCCCGACCGGCTCTTGCTCGGCCGACGCGCGCACACGGCCGTCGTCTCGCGCGACCCGGCTGCGCTGAGCGCGGATGCGGCCCGCCTCTCGATCGTGCCGGCCGGGCACCCCATGGGCTATCAAGATGCCTTCACGGCATTCGTCCGCGACACGTACGACGGAGTGATCACCGGCTCCCTGCGCCCCGAGGTGCCGACCTTCGCGGACGGAGCTCGCGCCGCGCTCCTGACCGACCTCGTGCTCGATTCCGCCGTCGCGGGCGAATGGGTCGACGTCCCGTCCGCCGTGCCCGCCTGATCCCCTTTCTCTCTCGCCGTCAACGAAGACAGGAGAACACCGCAATGTCATCCACCTCCGAAGGCCGTTCGCCGGTCGTCGTCATCGGATCGGGGCCGGCCGGAATGGCGACGGCCCTCGCCCTGCACAAGGTCGGGCACACGCCCATCGTGCTGGAGCGGTATCGCGAGGCGCGCCCCGCGGGCAACATCTTGAACCTGTGGCCGCCGCCCATCAAGGCGCTGCGTGAGATGGGCGTCGACATCACCGACCTCGGGGCTCCCTGCCACACCACGTTCCGGGGTGTCCACGGCAACGTCCGGGCGGACGTCCGGATCCCCGACGATGTCGTGCGCGACTACGGCGGCGGCTTCATCGGCCTGCTGCGGCCCGAGCTCTACCGCCGCATGCTCGCGGCCATGCCCGCCGACGTGATCCGGTTCGGCACGACGGTCGTCTCGCTCGAAGACCGCGGGGACGACGTGCGCGTGACTCTCGGGGACGGCGAGGTGATCGATGCCGGCGTCGTCGTGGGTGCCGACGGCATCGACTCCATGGTGCGCACGCACCTGTGGGGCGCGAGCGACAAGCGCGAGCACCGGCTGCAGATCGTCGGCGGCTACACGTTCGCCGACGTGCCCGGCGCCGAGCGCAACGAGGTCGTGCTCCGCCACGACCGGACGGTCCAGGGAACCTATTCGTCGATCCGAGACGGCGGACGCGACGGGTTCCAGTGGTGGGTGCTGCAAGCGTGGGACCCGGAGGCTCCTGCGCCGGCCGACCTCCGCGCGCACGCGCTCGGACTCGCGCGGCGCTTCCCCGGACCGCTCGCCGGCCTCGTCGAGGCGACCGCCGACGACGCGTGCCAGCGGTGGATGATCCGCGATCGCAAGCCGATCCCCCGCTGGTCGCGCGGCCGCATCACTCTCGCGGGTGATGCCGCCCACGCGACGTCGCCCTACGCGGCATACGGCGCCGGGATGTCGATCGGCGACGGCTACACGATCGGTCAAGAACTCGCCGGCCTCGACCTCACCGACACCGCCGGCGTGCACGCGGCGCTTTCTCGCTACGACGACCGCCGTGTCGCGCACACCACCGCCCAGGTGCAGCAGGCGTACGTTCTCGGACAGGTGTTCCACCACGCCCCGGCACCGCTCCGCCCGCTTCGGGACTTCGTGCTCGACCACACGCCGCTGCTGCAGAAGCAGGTGGGCGAGCGCACTCCCGGCGAGATCGTCGCGCAGCTGGCCGAGATGGGCGACGGCCTGCGCGGCCGGGCGTGAGACCCGCCCGCGGCGCGGCGTCTTCGCTCGGGACCCGGCGCGGTGGTGTCTTCACGCGCGCCGGGTCCACGATCGGTTTCAGACCGCCGAGCTCCCCCGCATGGCCGCGACCTCGCGGCCGTAGATCACGGCCTCGCCTTCGGCCTTGAGCTTGAGCGCCGCAGCGGCGTCCGAGAACGCATCCAGCGCCGGGTTCACACCGACGAGCGTGAACGGACGCTCGACGACGCGCAGGTCCAGCCCCCAGACGTCTTCGAGCACCCGACGGAGCCACCCGGTGGAGTGATCCCAGCCCTCCTTCGGCGTCCCGGGCGCGTAGTTGCCACCGAGCACCGTGACCAGCGTCGCGGGCTTTCCGCGCAGCGCCGTGCCCTGCGGGTCGATGCGAGGGTCGGTGTACGCCAGATCGAACCACGTCTTGAAGTGCTGAGAGACGCCGTAGTTGTACAGCGGAACCGCGAACAGCAGCGCGTCGGCGACGGTGAGTTCGTCGGCGAACGTCGTCGCGAGCGCCTGGGCCTCGCGCTGACGGTCGGTGCGCTCACCCTCCCCCACGAAGTTCGCCGTGACGGCATCCGCCCACGCGGTGGCGGGCACCGGCTCGACCGCGAGGTCGCGCCGAGTGACGGTGGAGTCGGGGTGGGCGGCGACCCACTCCTGCTCGACGAGGTCGGCGAGCGACCGGCTGGCGCTCGAGGCGGGGAGGATGCTGGCATCCAGGCGGAACAGGGACATGCGGCTCCAATCAGGAAACGAGAGTCGCTCTGTAAATAAGAGCGACTAGCGCGACTGTAGCACGCGTACCATGGAGTGATGCCCGAGACGAATCCGGATGCCGAGCATGGCGCCTGCGACGCCGCGGTGACGCTCGCCTTCTCGGTGCTCGGCAAGCGGTGGAACGGCATGATCCTGTCTTCGCTCGGCGCCGGCGCCACGACCTTCGTCGGACTCCGGAGGGCGGTGACCGGCATCAGCGACGCCGTCCTCTCGGACCGCCTGGCCGAACTGGCCGGGGCGGGGCTCGCGGTCCGCACGGTGGACGCCGGGCCGCCCGTATCGGTGTCCTACGAACTCACGGATGCCGGGCACCGACTCTTGCCCCTCCTGGATCAGCTCGGAGCGTGGGCGAGCGAGAACCTCGTGCCACCGGTACCATCGCGCCCCTGAGTCCGCCCTACCGGACCGAATGCCGCGGTTCCCCTCCGTCTTTCGGGGTGCGCTGTCGGTGCGCTGACGAATCGGCCGGGTCCTGTCCCGAGAACGCAATATCCGATCCGGGGCTGGGATCACCGTCGATCGCTGGATAGGTTCGAAAAGTGACCGACAATTCGCGTGAGGTACCACCGACGTCCGTGTTGCCCGAAGCCGTCGCCCCACCGACAGCGGCCGATTCGCTGCCCGCGATGCAGCTGGACGGTCTCGTCAAACGCTTCGGCGAGAAGACGGCCGTGGCCGGCCTCGATCTGACCGTCCCTGCGGGATCGTTCTACGGTCTCGTCGGGCCGAACGGCGCGGGCAAGACGACGACCCTGTCGATGGCGACCGGGCTCCTGCGTCCGGATGCCGGCACGGCGCAGATCCACGGGGTCGACGTGTGGGCCCACCCGGTCGAGGCGAAGAAGCTCATCGGAAACCTCGCCGACGGGGTACGCCTGTTCGATCGGCTCACGGGCGAGCAGCTCGTCACGTACACCGGCATGATGTTCGGGCTCCCGCGCGACGAGGTCGCCGCACGAACCGGAGACCTCCTGCGCATCATGGATCTCGGCGAGGCCGCCGGAACACCCGTCGTCGACTACTCCGCGGGGATGACGAAGAAGGTCGCCCTCGCGTGCGCTCTCGTCCACGCGCCGCGCCTCCTCGTCCTCGACGAGCCGTTCGAGTCGGTCGACCCGGTCTCCGCCGCCAACATCGAGGACATCCTCCGCGGCTACACCGCCTCGGGCGGCACGGTCATCGTCTCGAGCCATTCGATGGACCTGGTCCAGCGTATGTGCGACCACGTCGCGATCATCGCGCAGGGCCGCCTTCTGGCATCCGGGACCGTCGACGAGGTGCGCGGCACCCAGACGCTGCAGGACCGGTTCGTGGATCTCGTCGGCGGCCGGCACCACTCGGAGGGGCCGCAGTGGTTGCGACAGTCCTGAAGATCCGGTTCCGCGTCCTGGGCAACACCCTCGCGCGGAGCCCGATGCAGCTCGTCGGCTTCATCTTCGGTCTCCTCGGTGCGGTGTGGATGCTGGTGCTGGCCGGGGTGGCGCTGTTCTTCGTCGGCGCGCTCGACTTCGACATCGCGCGCGCCGCCGTGACCGCGGCGGGCGCCGTCTTGACCCTCGGATGGGTCGTGGGGCCGGTGTTCGCCGCCGGCATCGACACGACCCTCGATCCGGCCAAGCTCGCGCCGTTCCCGATGACGACGCGCCAGATGATGATCGCCATCACCGCCGGTGGACTCACGGGTGTCCCCGGTATCGCCACGGCGCTCGGAGCGCTCGCGACGTTCCTCGTGTGGGCTCGCGAACCCGTCGCCGCGATCGCCGCGGTGGTGTGCGTGCCCCTCGGCGTGCTCATCTGCGTCGTCGCCTCGCGCGCCGTCGCGGCCCTCGCCGGCGGATTCGGCGGCGGGCGACGCACACGCGAGGTCATCGGACTCGTCGGCTTCACGCTGCTGATCTTCGCCAGCCCGTTGTTCATCGGGATCACGAACGGCGTGATCGCCATGAGTGGCCAGGGCGCGCAGCTGCAGACCATCACCACCGCCATCTCGTGGACCCCGATCGGCGCGGTGTGGGCGGTGCCGGGCGACCTCGCCACCGGATCGTGGCTCCCCGCGCTCGCGAAGTTCGCCATCGCCGTCGCCACGTTCGCGGCGCTGTGGGGGCTGTGGCAGCGGAGCCTCGCGGCCTCGGTCGTCGCTCCCCCGGCCCGCTCCCGCGCTCGCCGCAGCGCCGGCTCGCTCGGCTGGTTCGGTCGGATGCCGTCCACCCCCGCCGGCGCAACGTGGGCGCGCTCGCTGACTTCGTGGACGCGTGACATGCGCTATCTGCGGCAGTTGATCCTGCTCCCGTTCGCCCCGGTGATCGTGCTCATCTACTCGGGCGGCGACACCACCGGGCCGTTCTTCGCGCTCTCGGGTCTGCTGGCGGCCTTCTTCGCCGGGACGCTCCCCTACACCGACGTCTCGTACGACGGCACCGCCTTCGCGACCGTGATGCAGACCGGCATCCGGGGGCGCGCCGATCGCCTGGGCAGGATGGTCGGCGCCGCGAGCATCGGCATCCCGCTGGTCGTGCTCGCCGACGCCGTGACGATCGCGATCGCCGGACGCTGGGATCTGTTCCCCGCCGTCCTCGGGGCCTCGCTGGGCGTCGTGCTGGTGGGCTACGGCGTGAGCGCGGTCAGCTCGGCCATCCTCGTCATCCCGACGCCCGCGCCGGGCGACTCACCGTTCAAGCGGGTTCCGGGGACGTCCTTCGTGATGACACTGTTGTTCTTCCTGTGCTGGATCCTCGCCGCGATCATCGCCGTGCCTGCCGTCATCCCGGCAGCCATGGCCGCGTTCGGCGGATCGAGCGTGGCCGGATGGCTTGCGCTGGCGATCGGCCCGCTGTGGGGCGTTCTCGTCTTCACGGCCGGGGTGCTCGTGGGTGGCCGGCGCTTCGACGCCGGCGCGCCCGCGCTACTGGCACAGCTGCGCTCGTTCAAGGGAGCGTGACCCGGGCGATCGGCGGCCGGGAACGACGAAGCGGCGCACCCCGTGTGGGTGCGCCGCTTCGTTGTAATGGTGGACCTGAGGGGATTCGAACCCCTGACCTCCTCGATGCGAACGAGGCGCGCTACCAACTGCGCCACAGGCCCGGAAACCTCGACAACACTATCACGCAACGTTCGCCGCTCCTGACCTGGGCGGACACCCGGGCGTGCCGTGCGGACGAGCGTTACTGCCCCGACGCGCGGCGCTCGAGCAGACGGCGCACGTGGTCTTCGATCTCGGTGTCGTCGACGTAGCCCATCGCGGCGTAGGGCGACGGTGCGGGACGGGATGCCGCCGGGCGCGCGGTCTCGATCGGCGTGGGAGCCTCGGTGGCGGCGATGTCGCGGGCGACCTGTTCGCGTGCCGCGGCGCGCAACGCCTCGCGGGCCAGCTGCTCGTCGACGACTGCGGCGGCGCGGGAACCGGCCGAGGCGACCAGCGGGCGCGGGAGCTCGCGCGGAGTCCAGGTCGGTCGAGGCGCGGGGGCCGCAGCCACGAAGTCCTGCACCTCGGCGGCCGGGCGGACGGCATCCGCCTCGATCGGACGCGCGACGGCGCGAGCCGCGACGCGGGACAGGCGCTGCAGCACGGTGAGAGAGAGAAGGACGGCCACGCCCCCGATCGCAAGCAGCACGGGCGCGGCACCGAAGAACACCTGGATGCCACCCGCTACGGCCGCCACCAGACCGAGGGCCGCGAACGACGTCGTCGCCAGACGGAACCGACGCCGCGCACGCGCACGGCGCAGTTCGGGCCGAGCCACGGCGACCGCACGTTCGGCGTGCGCGCGTTCGACAGCGGCGGCCCGTTCGGCGCGCGCCTTCTCCAGCGCCGCGGCCCTCTCGGCCTTGGCCACCTCGACGGCGGCAGCTCGCTCTGCGCGAGCGAGCTCGAGGGCGGCGGCGCGCTGCTCCTTGACAAGGTCGCGGTCGCGGGCGGCTTCCAGGCGAGCCACGTCGAGACGGGCCTTGGCTTCGGCCAATTCGGTCTGGGCCTGGTGCGCCTGCACCTGACGCGCGATCTTCTGCTGCTGGTGCGCCGTACGCGCCGTGAGTTCCAGACGCACTTCGCGGGGGGTCTCGGCGGTCTCGGCCAGGACGCGCAGCGCCTGGTTGAGCCGCACGGCGTTGCGCTCGGCGGAGGTGAAGCGGTGACGGCTCTGCCACGAGGGCAGCAAGTACACCAACCACAGCGCGACCGCGACGAAGACGATCACCCCGCCGCCGAGAACCTGTCCACCCATGGCACCACGGTAGGTCACGCCGAGGTCACACCTCGGCATCCCCCCGCGTGTCGCGCCCTCTGATATGGAGGTCGCGAGACGTCATTCAGCCGACGATTCGCCCGCAGCCTGCAGCCGACACGTCAGCGGGATGCAGTCTCGGCGTAACCCTCGCCCGCAGAACACCCCGCAACGCCGAGGCACCCCCGCGCTACAACCGGTCGGCCGGCGGCACGCGCGCGGCATCCGGAGGGACCTGACCCCGCTCCCAGCGGTCGAGGACGCCGTACGGCACATCTTCGCGCACGAGCGCGAACGCGTAGTGGTCACGCCAGTCGCCGTCGATGTGGATGTAGCGGCGACGCAGACCCTCGTAGCGGAAGCCCAGCTTCTCGACCACTCGCAGGCTGGCATGGTTCTCGGGCCTGATGCAGATCTCGACGCGGTGCAGGTTCAGCGCGGTGAAGCAGACGTCGGTGGCCATCGCGACGCTGATCGTCGTGATGTTCCGACCGGCGAAGCCCTCGGCGACCCAGTACCCGATCGTCGCGGACGCCAGCGACCCGCGCGAGACACCCCAGACGTTCAACTGCCCGGCGACCTCGTCGGCCCACTCCATGACGAAGGGGACGCCGACGCCGTCGCGGTACTGCTGGAGCAGACGCCGGATCCCCAGGCGCATGTCGAACGACACGGGACCGTCGGGGCTCGTCGCCTCCCACGGCCGCAACCATGACCGGTTGTCGATCAGCTGCTGCTGGAGAACGCGCGCGTCACGATTGCGGATGAGTCGGATCGACACCTCACCGTGCCGTCGTGGGACGGAGAGATCCATGGCATCCCGTCGGGTCACAGACCCGCCGCGAACTCCTTGAACCAGGGGCGGAGCGCGGGGCCGAGATCTTCGCGGTCGGACGCGAGCTGCACGATGGCCTTGATGTAGTCCACCCGGTCACCGGTGTCGTAGCGACGTCCGCGGAACACGACGCCGTACACACCGCCACCGTCGCCGCCGCCGTTCGCGAGCTCCTCGAGCGCGTCGGTCAGCTGGATCTCGCCGCCCTTGCCGGGTTCGGTGTGCTCCAGGATGCCGAACACGTCGGGACCCAGCACGTAGCGGCCGATGATGGCGAGGTTCGAGGGCGCGTCCTCGGCCTTGGGCTTCTCGACGAGCTTCGTGACCTTGACCACGCCCTCGTCTTCGGTCGGCTCGACCGCAGCGACACCGTAGAGGTGGATGTGCTCGGGGTCGACCTCCATGAGGGCGATGATCGTGGCGCTGCGCTTGTCGTACTCGTCCATCATCCGGGTGAGGAGCGGGTCGCGCTCGTCGATGAGGTCGTCGCCGAGGAGCACGGCGAAGGGGTGGTCGCCGACGTGGCTGCGCGCGCGGAGCACTGCGTGACCGAGACCCTTCGGCTCGCCCTGGCGGACCATGTGCACGTCGGCGAGGTCGGACGAGTGCTCGACCTTGGCGAGCTTGTCGTGGTCGCCCTTCTCACGCAGCTTCGTCTCGAGCTCGGGCATCGAGTCGAAATGGTTCGCGATGTTGTTCTTGTTGCGGCCGATGATGATCAGGACGTCCTGGATCCCGGCCGCGGTCGCCTCCTCGACGACGTACTGGATCGCGGGCTTGTCGACGACCGGCAGCATCTCTTTGGGCATGGCCTTGGTGGCCGGAAGGAAGCGAGTACCGAGTCCTGCGGCCGGAATGACGGCCTTGAAGGGCTTATGAGGCATGCGCATACCCTACTGGTGTCATGCAACCCCGCTGTTACCGATTGCGCACGTCGCGATCGTTCGCCCACGTACACTGACTGCATGCCCGACAGCATCGAGCAGGCCAAACGCGCGCTACGCGCCGACCTGCGCGAACGACGCCAGAACGTCTCGGCGCCCGGGCGCGAGGTCGCCGAGGCCGGTGTGAAGGCACAGCTCGACGCGCTCGTCGATCGCCTCGGTGCCCGAAGCATCTCCTGCTTCCTCTCCACGACCACCGAGCCCGGCACGCACACCTTCGTCGAAGACGCGGTGGCTCGCGGCATCCGGGTCCTCCTTCCCATCACGCGCGACGACGGCCTGCTGGACTGGACGGTCGCGACACCGGATGCCGAGATCGCTGAAGGCCTCTTCGGACTCCCCGAGCCCGTGGGCGACGTGCTCGGCCCGATCGCCGTCAACGACGTGGACCTGCTCGTCATCCCCGCGGCCGCCGTCGACCGCCGCGGGATGCGACTGGGCTGGGGCCGCGGCTACTTCGACAAGACCATCGGATCGATGGAGAAGTGCCCGCCCGTCTACGCCGTCATCTTCGACTCCGAGTTCGTCGACGAGGTCCCGCGCGACGTGCACGACCAGCCCGTCTCGGGCATCGTGACCCCCACGCGCACCGTCGCCATCGACGGCTCAGCCGCCTGAACACCCGAAGGAACCCGAATGCCCACCTACGCCTACGCCTGCAAGCAGTGCGGTCACCGTTTCGACGCGGTGCAGTCCTTCTCGGACGCCGCCCTCACCGAGTGCCCCGAGTGCGGCGGCGAGCTCCGCAAGCAGTACGGCTCCATCGGTGTGACCTTCAACGGCTCGGGGTTCTACCGCACCGACTCTCGCGGATCGAATGGGGCGTCCTCCGGCGCGGCATCCGAGTCGACCGGCGGATCTTCGACATCATCGACTTCGGAATCGACGAAGACCGCGTCCGCCCCCGCATCCTGACTCTCGCGCGACGCGGCAGAACGGGAGCCACGTCATGATCCAAGGTTTCAAGGAGTTCATCCTCCGCGGCAATGTCATCGATCTCGCGGTCGCGGTGGTCATCGGAGCGGCGTTCACCGCGGTGGTCAACGCCATCGTCAGCGCGGTCATCAATCCGCTGATCGAAGTGTTCTATGTGGCCAACGAGAACGGCGAGTTCGGTCCGAGCATCACGGGGATCTACGGCCAGACGGTCACGTTCCCGCTCGGGACGCTCCTGAGCGCGGTCATCAGCTTCCTCGCGGTCGCCCTGGTGGTCTACTTCGTCTTCGTCTTCCCGATGAACCGGTGGAAGGCCCGCGCCGCGGCCCGCGCCGGCGTCGTCGAGCAGACCGAGGAGCCGAAGCTCCCCACCGAGCAGGAGCTGCTCGTGCAGATCCGCGATCTGCTGGAGCGTCAGCCCCGCGCCTGACCACGGCCTGCACGGGCCGCACGGCATCCATCAACGCGATCCGTGTCCAGAAACGCTCTCTCTTCGCGTTTCTCGACACGGATCGCGTTTCTCGTGGCGCCCGGAGCGACGGAGCCGCGGGCTCGAAAGCCAGACCCCGGCTCAGTAGTGCGGCGGGACGTCGCGCAGCAGTTGCGCGTCATTCGGCCCGGATGCCACGGGCCCGGCCGTTTCCCCCCGCGAGGGGTCGTCCGCCGGCGCGGGCTCCGCGCTGGTCCCGGGCGCCGCGAGCAAGCGTGCACGCCGGGCTCCCGGCATCCGGACGATGGGTTGCCGGACCTCGTCGGCGTGGGCTGACGCCTCGGCATCCTCCGCCACGCCGCTCACCCGGGGAGGTCGAGGGGCTCGGTGGTGGTGCCGGGGGTCGCCGCGTCGTCGGGCGCGACGCCGAGCAGCTCCGCGATCCGGGATGCCACGCCCGCGGGGTCGCTGTAGAGATCGAAGGCGTGCACGCGCACGTAGTGCCAGCCCAGGCGGCGCAGGATCTGCGGCCGAAGGCGGAGCGTCTCGCGCAACGATTCGCCGATCGTCTCGGGGTCGCTCTCGGCCACGACCGCCTTGCCGCCCGACCGGGCCACGAGCGGGAGGAGTCCGCGGTAGTCGAGGTCGACCTCGACTCCCAACCGGCGCAGCTCCCGCGCCAGAGCGCGGGTCAGCGGGTCGGCGAGTTCTTCGAGCCGCGAGTCGCGCCCCCGTCCGGCGAGGTTGCCGAGGATGCCCATGAGGGTCGCCGCGCCGTGTTCGAGACGGCCGTCGTCGAAGGCCGACGGGCGGATCGACGACACGATCACCATGGAGCGTCGCGCGCGGGTCATGCCGACCGTGAGCAGACGCTCGCCGTCGGGGGTCGAGAGATCGCCGAAGTCGCTGAGCACGCGCCCGTGGCGCGTGAGCCCGAACCCGAGCGAGAAGACCACGCGGTCGCGGCTCTCGGCCACGGACTCCTCGAGGGTGAGGACGGCGAAGGGCTCCGCGGCATCCCGCGCGACGAACGCCGCCACGTCGGAGCGGCCCGCGAGTGCGGCCTCGACGGCGGCCCGCACGCGCTCGGCGTGCTTGCGGCTGGCCGTGACGACCATGAGCGACTCGGCGGCGCGGTTCACGGCGTGCTCGACGACGAGGGTGACCACGCGCGCCACCTCGGCATCCGGACTCTCGACGGCACCGCTGACCGGATCGGGGGCGCCGACGCCATTCTCGACGTAATCGACACTCAGGCTGCCGCGGCCGAGGTACGACCCGGCCCAGGGCAGCGACACGATCTCGCCGCCGTAGAACGCGTCGTTCACGAGCTGCGCGAGGTCCTCGCCGCCGGCGCGGTAGCTGCGGGTGAGCGTCTCGACCGGGAGGAGTTCGGCGATGCGCTCGAACACCGACACCTCGTCGAAGGGGACGTCATCGGCTTCGTCGTCGGCGAGTGGCGTCAGGGTCGCGCTCACCCGGAACGGCGTCGGCTTCTGAACCACCGGGTCGCCGAACAGCACGACCTGGCGCGCCCGGCGGAGAGCGGGCGCCGCTTCGGCCAGGCACAGCGCTGCGGCGTCGGCGATGACGACGACATCGAACGCGAGATCGCTCGGGACGTCGGGCACTTCGTACGGCGAGGCCAGCCACACCGGCGCGAGGGTGCGCAACAGCGTGGGCGCGGCATCCGAGATCTCTTGCGCGGTGTGCAGGCCGTCCTTCAGCGCGGTCTTCAGCGCCGCAGCTTCGTCGGGGTGGTCCACGATGCCGATGCGCCACTGCGTGGCGAGCTGGGCCGCGAGCAGCGGACCCGCCGCGGCGGCGTGCGCCTCGTCGACGAGGCGGAAGTCCCGTTCGAGACGGTCCACGACGCTGGTGTTGGCTCCGAGGAGCGCCCGGTCGGTGCGCAGCAGATGCTCGAGGGCGGACTGCCACCAGGCGAACTCCAGCTCGTCGCCCACGCGGTCCTCGGGGACGTGCCGCACCGACAGCTCGACCAGGAGCTGTTCGAGCCCGAGGCGCGCGAGCTCGCCGCGCAACTGCGCGCGCTCGACGAGGTTGTCGAAGAACGTCGACTCGGCGGCCAGCCCCGCGAGAGTGCGCACGAGCACCTGGACCGGCAAGGTCGCCAACCGCTCCGAGCCCTGACGGCCGAGGATGTGGTCGAGCTCCCCCAGCAGAGCATCGGTCCGCTGCCAGGCGACGTGGACGTCGGCGAGCCCGAGCGGAACCTCGGGGGTGACGCCCGCCTCCACCACACGCTGCCATTCGGTGCGCTGCTGCTGGATGCGGACGAGCGCTTCGTACATGTCGGGGACGTGCACGCCGGGCCGTACGTATTCCTTCGACAGCCGACGCAGACGCCGACGGTTCGGACCGCTCATCGCCGACGAGTCCCGGCGCGGTGAATGCGCGTCGATGAGTTCGCCGAGCGGACGCTCGAACACCGTGGGGCTGAAGCGGTCGAGCGACTCGCGGATGCCCTGCAGGAGCTTCAGGTACGCGCCCAGCTCGGACACCGTCTGGAACGGGCGCATGCGCGTCTGGGCGATGAGCTCGTAGCCGCGCTCGAGCAGTCGCGGAACGTCCTGGGCGTGGAGCTTCCCCGCCAGGTCGTGCGCCGCACGGGCGTCCTCGGTGCGGGTGAAGCTCACGCCGTACCAGGGCGAGTCGTCGGGACCGAAACGGAATTCGCCCAGACGCGCGGCTGTCGCCAGTGCCTTGGCCGCCGCGTCGCGACGCCCGGCGAGGCGCTCCAGCGTCGCGAGATCGAATCGCGCCGACGTCGAGGGCGCCGGGGAGACGGATGCCAGCGCCGTCAGTGCCCGCAGGACGTCGAGAGCCGAGACCCCCAGCGCGAGATGCGGCTCGGTGACGGCCGAACGGTAATCGCGCAAGACGGTCCGCAGCCGCACGAGCGCATCGTCGATCTCGGAGACCTTGGGCTGTTCGGTCTTCTCGTTCCGGCCGATCGCGCGGATGAGGTCGCGACGGACGTGAGTCGGTGAGACGGCGAGCCCGGTCAGACCGACGCCGGCCAGGCGATGACGGATGCCGTCGAGGGTGGACCGCCGCGCACTGACGACGAGGACGCGCTTGCCCGCGTGGACGCTCTGCCCAATCGCGTTGATCACCGTCTGCGTGCCGCCCGTGCCGGGGAGGGTGTGCACGGCGAGGGAGTGCCCGGCGGAGATGCGGGCCAGGACGCGCTCCTGCTCGGCGTCGGCGTCCAGAAGCAGGGTGTCGGCGGCGGGCGCGCGCTCGTCCGGGCTCGAGACGACCGGGTCGGCGCGGCGGACGGTGATGCGGGCGCGGTCGTCGGGGTGCCCGGCGAGCGCGTTCAGCAGCGGATCGTCGAGGTGCTGCGTGTCGCGCGCCATGCCCGATCCGACGTCGGCGAACGACGAGATGATCAGGCGCGGGTGCACCACGAAGGTGGGCACGTGCGTGGTGAGTCGGCGCAGGTGGTCGATCACCGGCTGCGGCTTGAACACGCCCTGGTCGTACGCCAGGCCCGCGAGAGCGGTGCTGTCGATCGGGATGCCGAGGTGCGTTCGAAACGCGCGGGCCAGTTCGGGGTTCATGATGAACGCGCCGTGGAGCTTGAGTTCGAAGTCGCCGTTGTGGCGTCGGATGGCGAGCGGGCGCAGCAGCACCGGAGCCGACCACTCGACTCCCCCGATCTTCCACGCCGCCAGCCCGACCGCCAGGTGCACCGGCTCGAGCCCCCGCGCGGTGCGCAGTTCGACGTTCTTGGCGGTGATGCGCTCGGCCGCGATCCGTGCGGTGCGCAGCGCCACCTCGTCGCGGAAGAGGTTGGAGAGGAGAGTCGCCCGGCCGGTGATGAACTGCGGGAGCGAGCCCGGGTGGGCCTTGGTGATGTCGATGCCGGCGTCGAGCGCATCGTCGAAACGTAGGAGCGTCGAGCGCCCGCCGAGCGCCGCCGCCTCGGAACGGATGCGATCGCGTTCGGGGTCGGCGACGTGACGAACCACGATGCCGGGCTCCGACAGTCGCAGCTCGCCCGGATCGATCGACGTCGGAACGTCGCCTTCGGCGCCCGTCACGACGCCGTCCTCAGCTCGCCACACACCTGCCAGACTAAGCGGGGCACCCTGGGAAGGCATGCAGTGAGCCCGAGTTTCGCGGTATTGCACGACACGCCGCGCCGATCGGCTCTTCCTCCCGAGCGGGCGAATCTCGTCGGGCGTCCACAGATCGGCTCTGGAGCCGAGCGGGGCACAACGCGCGTGAAGAGGATGACGGGATGAGCACAGCGACCAGCACCGTGTACGACGGCCCCTTCGCCCCGATCCTGCTGACCTTCGTCGACGACGCCCTCGTGCACGTCGACGTGGCCCACGACGGGCTCGACATCGCACGCGCGACGATCGCGCAACGCCTGGGGGTGATGCCCGAGCCCGACACCGGCGCGCCCCACGGAGCGCTCGCACAATTGGACGAGTACTTCGCCGGGCACCGGCGGACCTTCGAGATCCCGTTGGACTGGCGATTCGTGGACGGTTTCCCGCGGGCGGCCCTCGAGGCCACGAGACGCATCCCCTACGGCGAAGTCGCCTCGTACGGAGAGGTGGCGATCATGGCCGGCTCCCCCGGTGCCGCCCGCGCGGTGGGGACGGCGTGCGCCCGGACGCCGTTCTCGATCGTCGTGCCGGTGCATCGGGTCGTGCGCGCCGACGGCTCGATCGGGGAGTACGGCGGCCATCCCGAGGTCAAGCACTTCCTGCTCGACCTCGAGAACAGCGTCGCCGGGGCGGATCGGCTGCGCGCCCCCGCGTGAGCCACGACCCGGCGCGCGCGTGGGCTCCGGGTCGGCAACGCGCCCGTCGCCCGGCCCGGGCGGAAGCCGGACCGGGCGACGCTGCGCGGATCAGTGACTCGAGGCCTTCTCGGCGCCGAACCCGGTGAGGGATCGCACGTCCATCTCGGCGGCCTTGCGCGGGTCCTCCTTGCGACTCGACGTGATCGACCCCAACCATCCGAGCAGGAAGCCCAGCGGGATCGACACGATGCCGGGGTTGTTCAACGGCCAGATCGCCACGCCCGTGTTCGCGAACACGCTCGTGGGTCCGCCCCAGAACACCGGGGAGAGCAGGATCAGGACGAGGGCCGACCCGAGTCCGCCGTACATGCTCCACACCGCACCGCGCGTGCTGAAGCGACGCCAGAAGAGCGAGTACAGAATCGTCGGCAGGTTCGCCGACGCGGCGACCGCGAACGCCAGCGCCACCAGGAACGCGACGTTCTGGCCCTGCACGCCGATGCCGCCCGCGATCGCGAGCACGCCGATGACGACGACCGTGCGCCGCGCGACCTTGACCTCGCCGTCGGGCGGCACATTGCCCTTCTTGACGACGTTGGCGTAGATGTCGTGAGCGAACGATGCGGCCGCGGTGATCGTGAGCCCCGCCACGACCGCGAGGATCGTCGCGAAGGCCACGGCCGAGATGAACCCGAGCAGGATCGGTCCGCCCAGGGCGAGGGCAAGCAGGGGTGCAGCGGCGTTGACGCCACCCGGGGCGGCCAGGATCGCTTCCGAGCCGACGAGTGCCGTGGCCCCGTACCCGAGGACGAGCGTCAGGATGTAGAACAGGCCGATGAGCCAGATCGCCCACACCACCGACCGTCGCGCCTCCTTGGCCGTGGGCACCGTGTAGAAGCGCATCAGGACGTGCGGCAGCCCCGCGGTTCCCAGGACCAGGGCCAGAGCCAGCGAGATGAAGTCCCACGGGTTGGCGCCGTACTGCAGTCCCGGTCCGAGGATCGCTTCCCCCTTCGGAGAGGCGGCCACGGCGCTCTCCAGGAGCGTGTTGAGGCTGAATCCGTTGATCGCGAGCACCCAGATCGTCATGACCACGGCACCGCCGATGAGCAGGAACGCCTTCACGATCTGCACCCACGTGGTGCCCTTCATGCCACCGATGAGCACGTACACGATCATGAGCACGCCGACCACGGCCACCACGATCGACTGCCCGACGCGCTCGGTGATGCCCAGGAGCAGCGACACCAGACCGCCGGCTCCCGCCATCTGCGCCAAGAGATAGAAGAAGCACACCGCGAGCGTCGTGATCGCCGCGGCCATGCGGACCGGCCGCTCCTTCAGGCGGAACGAAAGGACGTCCGCCATCGTGAACTTGCCCGTGTTGCGCATGAGCTCCGCGACGAGGAGCAGCGCCACGAGCCAGGCCACGAGGAATCCGATGGAATACAGGAATCCGTCGTACCCGTTGATGGCGATCGCACCGACGATGCCGAGGAACGACGCCGCCGAGAGGTAGTCACCGGCGATCGCGAAGCCGTTCTGCGGCCCGGTGAACGACCGTCCCGCGGCGTAGTAGTCAGCGGCGGTCTTGCTGTTGCGGCTGGCGCGGATGACGATGAACAGCGTCACCGCGACGAACGCCCCGAAGATCGAGATGTTCAGGACGGGGTTGTTCTCCACCGTCTGCACGGCCGCGTGCACGGTACCGAAGAGCTCGTTCACGCCTCACCCCGCTCAGCCCGTTCGAGTTCGACACGAAGATGTTCCGCACCCGGGTCGAGACGACGATTGGCGTACGCGACGTAGCCCATCGTGAGGGCGAACGTCGTGACGAACTGCCCGAGCCCGAAGACGAGCCCGACCGTGATGGCCCCGAACACCGGCTGCGCCATGAAGGCCGGAGCGAACGAGGACAGCAACACGTAGACGAAGTACCAGACGAGGAACGCCACGGCCATGGGGAACACGAAGCTGCGCTGGCGCCTCTTCAGTTCCCGGAACGGGGCGGACTCCTCGACCGCGATGTAGTCGACGCCGCTCGAGGCGCCGTCGATCCTGCTATCCGTCATGTGGCCTCCTTGCCTCATGAGACCGATGCCACGCAGCATCGGAAGGGGAAAAACACCGGATCGGCGAGCGATCCCGATGGTAGGGTCGACGCTACGAAAGGCGGCGACGAGGCCGTCACCCCCGGAAGTAGGTAGTTCGTGGGAGCACCGGCCGCACTCCGTGACGACGCGACGCTCGTGTCGCACGCGGTGACCGAACTCGCCCGCCGCACGCACTTCCCCGTCGCCTTCGGCGGCCTCGAACGCGACGGCGCCGTACACGTCTCCACGATCGTGGGCGCGCGCACCCGCAGTATCGAGGGACTCGTCGTGCACGCCGAGCGCGGCCTCGGCGGGCGCGCTCTCGTGGAACGGCGCCCCCGCCTCGCGCTGGACTACCGCACGGCCCGCTCGATCACGCACGACTACGATCGCGCGATCCTGGGGGAAGGCATCGCCACGCTGTTCGCCGTGCCGGTCCTGGTCCGCGGCAGCGCCCGGGGCGTGCTCTACTGCGGCTCGTGGGGGCAGGCCACGCTCGGAGAGCGTGAGGCGCGCCCCGCGTTCGACATCGCCGGAGAGCTCGGCACCGAGCTGCGCGTGCGCGACGAGGTCGACCGGCGTCTGGCCGCGGCGACGTCGGGCGACGACGGCCTCAGCACCGGAGCGCGCGAAGAGATCCGGCAGAGCTATGCCCAGCTGCGCAGCATCGCCGCAACCGTCGGCGACGACGGGGTCCGTCGTCGCTTGGAAGATCTCGAGTCACGTCTGGCCGCACTCTCGGGCGACGCTCCGACCGAACCCGAGGGAGCCGGCATCCATCTGTCCCGTCGCGAACTGGACGTGCTCGCGTGCGCGGCCGTCGGCTCCACGAACGGCGAGATCGCGGAATCCCTGAACCTGCGCGAGACGACGGTGAAGTCCTACCTGGCGTCGGCGATGTCCAAGCTGGATGCCTCGACCCGGCACGCCGCCGTCGCTCGGGCGCGGCGGGTGGGACTGCTGCCCTGAACACGTCCCGGACGCGCTGAGCGCTCCGTGAGAATCCCCTGGCAATGGCGCCGTGAGGTTGAGACCGCCGTCGATTCTCGGAATCGTGGCTGGCCCCTGACGTCGACACAGAAGGAGAGCCACATGCTGACGCTCACTCACGAGGCCACCACCGCCGTCAAGACCATCACCGCCCAGCTGCCGGAAGCCGCCCAGGGGGGTGTGCGCATCGAAGGCGCCGGTTCCCCCGAGTCGCAGTTCCGCCTGTCGGTCGTCGACGGCCCCGAGCCCGAAGACGCCGTCGTGGAGGACTCCGGCGCCCGCGTCTTCCTCGACGCCGACGCCGCCCAGGTGCTCGACGACCGCGTACTGGACGCGCAGGTCGACGGGCAGGGATCGGTGCAGTTCGCCGTCACCACCCAGGCGTGACGCCATGCGACGATGCCCCGGCCGCGTGCCGGGGCATCGTCGTGTCCGGGCCCAGGTCCCGCACCTCAGGCGGGGCCGCGTCGCACCCACGCGACGACGAACAGCACGAGACCGGCGACGAGTGCGGCGAGCACCCACAGCACGATGAGGTAGTCGATCCAGGACCCGATCGGGGGCGAGCCCGGCAAAAAGTTGCGTAGCGGAATCGTCGCGAACAGCATCGCGCCCATCCAGCCCAGCGCCGTCACCTCGACCTTGCGCTTGCCGCGCAGCACGATCACCGCCACCGTCACCACGAGGATCGGGATGATCACCATGAGCGTGAGCAGGACGATGCCGAAGGCGATCGTCGAGCCCGATCGGGTGACCGTGATGTCGACGGCGAGGATGCCGCCCCCGAGAGGAGTCTCGGCGACGGCGATGTCCCAGCCCGGGATGCCGCGTTTGGCTGGCTGAACCGTGGTCGGGAGGGGCACGGACTCGCCGTCCGCTTCCTCCTCGATCGCCGTCATCACCGTCCGCACCGTGTAGCGGTCGAACGGCCAGTTCTCGATCTCGCCGTCCATGACCAGGGAGGTCTCGATCGGCGCGATGACGCCGCCGTCCTCGAAGGGGGTGGCTTTCGAGCCCGCGACCGCCGAGATGAGCACCCCGAACGAGCGGAGCGCGACCAGACCGTTCGTCACGGTGCCGTCGTCTCCCTGCGTGGGCACGACCGACATCGAGAAGCGGTTGGTCGTGGCATCCATCTTCTCGGGAGTGAGCGCCAGCGCGACGGTATCTCCGGTGGTCTCGCCTTCGCCGCTGGCGACGACGTCGCCGCTGCCGGCATAGAGGCCGACGACGGTGGCGTAGAGCGCGGCGAGGATCACGACGGAGACGACGGACCACAGGACGCTGCGGCGACGGGACGGCGCGGGTCTGCTGCTCACGATGCCAGTGTGGCAGAGCGGGAACGACGGGATCGTGGTGCCCCCGACAGGATTCGAACCTGCGACGCCCGCGTTAGGAGTGCGGCGCTCTATCCCCTGAGCTACGGAGGCGGGGCTGCATTCCAGCCTACTGCGGCCGAACCGGGATGCCGGTGCGCAGGCGCTCGACGAGAGAGTCGTCCCACTCCCCCGGCTCGGCCAGGGCGGCCTCGCGGATATCGACACCGTCCGCGCCCACCGACGCCGCGCACACGAGCAGCGATTCGAGCACGAGACCGTCGTGCGCGTCACGACGCAGCACCGACGTGGCGGGGTCGGCCGTCGATGCCGCAACGACGGCAAGCCACGGCTCCCACCAGGCCTCGCCCTCTGCGACCCCCGCACGACGGAAATCCTCGAGCCACCGTCCGATCCGCGGCGTGGCCGGGTCGTCCGGGCTGTGGTGGGCGATCATGTGCGTTCCGGGCGCGAGGCGGGTGCGCTCCGCCGCGAGTCCATCCCATTGCACGACGGTGGCGCCGTCGGCATCCACCTCGACGAGGTTGAACCCGCGGGTCGCCGGCTCCGGCGGAAGCACCCCCGCGACGGACTGCAGAGGGATGCCGCCCCGGCTGACGACGTCGTCGTCCGAACGCTGCGACAGGTCCTCGCGGTTGAGCAGCACCGCAAGACGTCGTGCGCCGGTGTCGACGGCGAGCCAGGCACCGCCGGCGCGGTCATCGCGCACGCCGTCGACCCCGGGCTGATCGGGCCACCATCGCCCGAGTCCCCGCCACGGACGATTCCGGTCTTCGTCGCGGACGGCGAGCACGCGGACCGGCTGACCGCTCTCGCGCGGGACCTCGACGACGACGGTGCACATTGCTCCCACGGTACTCGCGCGCGCGGGTATGGCGGGGCGAGCCGCATCGCACGCGCGACCGGCGTCATCCCCTGTTCTCATCGCGGCTCGGGGCCCGCGGCATCCCCGTCTTTCGTCATCGCTTCGGCCCCCGGCGGCATCTACCTGGGAGACTGGGGCCATGTTCGTCGTCGTGGGAGTGACCGGGGGCATTGCCGCCTACAAGACCGTCGGCCTGGTGCGGCTCCTCGTGAAGGAGGGCCACGACGTCCACGTCGTCCCCACCGAGGACGCGCTGCGCTTCGTGGGCCTGCCCACGTGGGAGGCCATCAGCCGTAATCCCGTCACCACCTCGGTGCACGACGACGTCGCGCGAGTGCGGCACGTGTCGCTCGGCCAGTCCGCCGATCTCGTGATCGTCGCACCGGCCACGGCCAACACGCTGGCATCGATGACGGCGGGTCTGGCCTCCGATCTGCTCGGCACCACGCTGTTGGCCACGACCGCGCCCGTGGTCGTGGCGCCCGCGATGCACACCGAGATGTGGCGGCATCCCGCCACCGTCCACAACATCGAGGTGCTCCGCGCGCGCGGCGTGCACGTCGTCGGGCCGGACGACGGGGCGCTCACCGGCGGCGACAGCGGCCCCGGTCGCATGTCGGAGCCCGAGGAGATCGTCTCCGCCGCGCTCGCCCTCGTCGCACGCCCGAAAGACCTCGTGGGTCTGCGGGTGCTCGTCAGCGCCGGCGGCACCCGCGAGCCGATCGATCCGGTCCGCTTCCTGGGCAATCGCTCGAGCGGCCGCCAGGGCGTCGCGATCGCCCGCGCCGCCGCCGACCGCGGTGCGCAGGTCACGCTCGTCGCCGCGCACCTCGACGCCGACGTGCGGCCCGACCCGCGCGTCGAGGTGATCGCGGTGGGCACGGCCGATGAGCTGGGGCGGGCGATGGATGCCACCGCCCCCGACGCCGACGTCATCGTCATGGCCGCTGCGGTCGCCGACTACTCCGTCGCCGCGGTGTCGGAGCACAAGCTGCGCAAGCAGGACGCCCCCGGCGCGCTGACGCTGGAGCTGGTGGAGAACCGCGATGTCGTCGCGGGGCTCGTCGCCGCACGTCGCCCGCACCAGACGATCGTGGCGTTCGCCGCCGAGACCGTCGACGGTAAGGAGGAGCTCGTCGAGCGGGCACGGGCCAAAGTCGCGCGTAAGGGCGTCGACCTCCTCGCCGCGAACGCCGTGGGGTGGACCCGCGGATTCGAGACGGCCGACAACGCCCTCACGATCGTCGGGCGCGACGGGGACGTCGTGGCCACGGCATCCGGTTCGAAGGACGAGACCGCGCACGCCCTGCTCGACGCGGTCCTGGTGGCCCGCTCGAGCTGACGTGTCGCCGTCAGCTCAGTAGCCGTAGTACTGCAGCTGCTCGATGATCGCGAACACCTGGCTGAAGATCACGAAGAACCAGATCGAGACGGCGACGATCGAGATCACCGTCACCGCGATCCAGCCCCACACCGGCGCGAGACCCTTGCCGGTCTGGCGACGCAGGATCACCGCACGTCCGATGATGTAGACGCCGCCGCTGGAGATCGCCAGGACGAAGAGGCTCCACGCCCAGTGGAACGGCTTCTGGATGCCGCGGGCGCGCAGCTGGCGCCAGTCGAGGAACGAGAACAGCACCGTGAGGCCGGCCAGGACGAAGCCGAACACCGAGGTTCCGGCCGTCACCAGCAACGACGACGACGCAGCGTAGGGAGCCTGCTCCGGGAAGGCCGAGGCGTAGATCGACTCCTGGATGAACGTCGACCAGTCGAACAGGAACAGCGTCAGCAGCGACACGAGCGGCAACGCGACGACGAGCCAGATCCACACGGTGTTCGTCGGGATGTCCCGACGCGCGGGGGCCGCGGCGGCGGGCGCAGCCTGCGGGGCGCCCGGGTAGGCGGGGGCACCGGAGTACGCG
>NZ_VBUM01000160.1 GCF_005774735.1 Microbacterium sp. 5K110
CCCGACGACCCCGACGCTCCGCCCCCGCCGATGGATGCCACGACCTCCCCGTTCGCGCGAGCCGCGGTGGTGACCGGAACCGCGCGCGAACTGCCCGACGTGCGCGATTTCACCGGGCGCGATCCGCGCGAGGTGCTGCACGAGGTCTACGGCTACGACGCCTTCCGCGGCGACCAGGCCGAGATCGTGCAGCACGTGGTCGGCAATGGCGACGCCGTCGTGCTCATGCCCACCGGTGGTGGCAAGAGCGTCACCTACCAGGTGCCGGCGCTCGTGCGCCCGGGCACCGGTCTGGTGGTGAGCCCCCTCATCGCCCTCATGCACGACCAGGTCGACGCACTCGTGGCCAACGGCGTGCGAGCGGCCTACCTCAACTCGACCCAGGCGCCCGCGGAACGCCAGGCCGTCGAGCAGGCGTACCTCGCCGGCGACCTCGACCTGCTGTACGTCGCTCCCGAGCGGCTCAATGGAGCGCAGACCCTGGCGCTCCTGTCGCGCGGACAGCTCAGCGTCATCGCGATCGACGAAGCCCACTGCGTGTCGCAGTGGGGCCACGACTTCCGGCCGGACTACCTCGCCCTGGGTGACCTCGCCGAGCGGTTCCCCGGTGTCCCGCGCATGGCTCTCACGGCGACCGCCACCCCCGAGACCGCCCGCGAGATCGTCGAGCGCCTGCGCCTCCGCGACGCCCGCACGTTCGTCGCGAGCTTCGACCGGCCCAACATCCAGTACCGCGTCGACGCGAAGGTCGACCCCCGCCGCCAGCTCGTGTCGTTCATCCGCTCGCAGCCCGAGGGGTCGGCGGGCATCGTGTATGCCCTGAGCCGCAAGAGCGTCGAGCAGACCGCGGCGTACCTCGCCGCGCAGGGACTCGACGCCCTGCCGTACCACGCGGGCCTCGACGCCTCGGTGCGCGCGGCGAACCAGTCGCGCTTCCTCCGCGACGACGGGGTGATCATGGTCGCCACGATCGCCTTCGGCATGGGCATCGACAAGCCCGACGTCCGCTTCGTCGCTCACATCGACTTGCCCAAGTCAGTCGAGGGCTACTACCAGGAGACGGGTCGCGCGGGCCGTGACGGCGACCCCTCGGTGGTGTGGATGGCGTACGGCCTCGGCGACGTCGTGCAGCAGCGCCGCATGATCGACCAGTCTCCCGGCGACCGTTCCTACAAGATGCGTCTCGGGCAGCACCTCGACGCCATGCTCGCCCTGTGCGAGACGGTCGGATGCCGCCGGCAGAACCTGTTGTCGTACTTCGGTGAACCGTCCGAGCCGTGCGGCAACTGCGACACGTGCCTGACGCCGCCCGACACGTGGGACGGCCTGGTGGCGGCGCAGAAGCTGCTGTCCACGATCGTCCGGTTGCAGCGCGAGCGCGGGCAGGCCTTCGGCGCCGGCCACCTGATCGACATCCTGCGCGGCGCCAAGACCGAGCGCATCGCTCAGCAGGGCCACGATCGACTCTCCACGTACGGACTCGGCGCCGATCTGTCCGATCAGGACTGGCGCAGTGTCATCCGTCAGCTCCTCGCGCGCGGCATCATCGTCGCCCAGGGCGACTATGGCACCCTCGCGCTCAGCGAGGCCTCGGGTGGCGTGCTGCGCGGAGAGACGCCGGTACCCCTGCGCCGCGATGCCCTCGGCCGCTCCGGCGGGGGTGGCGGATCGCGCCCGCGCAAGTCCAGTGCCGACGACGTCGCCGCCGGCGACCGCGATCTGTTCGAGGCGCTGCGCGCGTGGCGCGCCGAGCAGGCGCGCGAGCAGGGCGTGCCGGCGTACATCGTCTTCGGCGACGCCACTCTGCGCGCGATCGCCGCCGAGCGGCCCGGCTCGATGGGCGACCTGGATGGCATCACCGGCATCGGCGCCAAGAAGCGCGAGGCCTACGGCGACGGCATCCTCGCGGTCGTCGCCCAGCACTGAGCTCGGGCCCGCTGTTCCCAGAACAGGCGATGCGTCGGGTACAGGCTGTTCCGCGCGGTTTCGCCCTGTTTCCGGTGCATCGCCTGTTCTCGTGACGCCCCGCC
>NZ_VBUM01000161.1 GCF_005774735.1 Microbacterium sp. 5K110
GCCCCCGGCCTGCCCGGCGCCCCGGACTTCCCCGGCATTCCCGCCGAGCCGTCCGCTCCGAACCCCGCAGAGCCCGCCGTGCCCGTGCCGACCGAGCCGACCGTGCCCCTGCCGCCGGAGCCCGCCCCCGATCCGTCGGGAGTCGCCGGCGGCGACGCGTCGGGCGGGACCGCCGAGCCGGATGCCGATAACGCGGTCGAAGAGGACGTGATCGACGCCGTCGACCCCGGCGGGCAGCCCGACTGATCCTCCGAGCGAACGATGAGGGGGCGAGCACCGTCGGTGCTCGCCCCCTCATCGTTCGGGACAACGGCTCGCGCCGCCGCGATCAGGGATTGCCGCGGGTCCACAGGAGGAGGATCGCCACGACCTGCAGGGCGAGGCATCCGGCCAGGATCGCCGCCCGCCGTCGAGGAGTGGACGACCAGCGGTCGTCGGCCATGAGCGGTGCCATCGGCATCAGCAGACGGAACGTGCTCTGCTGCGGCAGGAAGACCGCGAAGATGTAGACGCCGTAGCTGAATGCGTACGCGACCACCATGAGACCCAGGCGGCGGACCGGTCGCGACCACAGGAGAGCCGCGAAGGCCACGATGAGGGCGATGACCAGCACGATGCCCACGACGCCGAGGTGGGTGCCCGCCTGACGGAACCACGGCGTGAACGGCGTGAACTCGCCGTTGCCGACGTAGTCGAGCCACCATCCGAGCTCGGTGCGGATGTAGGCGTTGTGGGTGCCGGTGATGTACTGCGCGATGTGGTTCCAGGACAGACCGGCCACAGCGATGGTCAGACCGGTCGCCATCAGCGAGGCCCACTCGCGCATCGGGAACGGGTCGACCCGACGGCGGAAGAAGCGCACGAGGAAGATGATGCCGAGAGCGAGGCCGAGCGCGAGGATGCCGGGGCGCGTGTAGGCGGCGACGAGCGCGATCGGAAGGATCGAGAGGTACTTCCTCTTGATGGCCAGCAGCATGCCACTGAACAGCAGGAGCATGAACAGGCCCTCGCTGTACCCGAGAACGAACAGGAAGGACATCGGCGCGAACGAGAAGAACACCACGGCCCACCAGGCGGCGCGGGGCTTCGTGACGGTACGCAGGAGCAGGAACATCACCCACGTGGCCCCGAGACCGGCCGCCAGGCTGATCAGCACGGCGGCGGGCTGCCACCCCAGGCCCGTGGCGCCGGAGAGCGTGCGCACGAGGAACGGGAAGACCGGCAGGAACGCCCAGTTGTTGGGCAGGATGTCGCCGGAGACGTTCATCGGCAGCGACATGGGATACCCCTGCGCGGCGATCTGGCCGTAGCGGTCGGCATCCCACCCGGTGAGGAAGTCCCAGAACGTGCCCAGACGCTCGCTGTCGGGCCCGAAGCCCCAGCGCGACGCCTTCGCGATGGAGTAGAACCCCCAGAGGAGTCCGAAGTTCACCGCGCGGGCGATGGCCCACAGGAGCAGCACGCGGACGAATGCGCCGCGCTCGATCGGCTCGACGCCCTGAGGCTTGCGCAGGACGTCGCGCCCGTATTGCTGGAGTGCGCGCCCAGGGCGCGAGTCGAGCAGCCGGCGACCGCGCTCCCGCAGCGGGGCGAGGCGGTCGTCGGTGGGGGCCGGTCGTACGGTGGGGACCAGCTCGCTCGGCGGTGCGCTCACTCGGAACCTTTCACGTGGGGAGAAGTGGGCTGCTGACGACGGTGTCCGGCCCGGACAAGTGCATGTGGGGCAGATCGTACCGGATCAACACGTACGTTCCTCCCGGTTGACTTTCAGGAAATGCCTGATCAGTGAGCGTCACTCACGATCTTCAGGCCCACCACGCACCCCACGAGCCCGAGGATCAGCAGGATCTTCACCACCGAGACGGGCTCAGCTCCCC
>NZ_VBUM01000162.1 GCF_005774735.1 Microbacterium sp. 5K110
GTCGGTGGCACGCCGTAGGCTGGAGGAGTGACGACAGCCCTGTACCGCCGATACCGCCCTCAGGCGTTTGGCGAGATGATCGGGCAGTCGCAAGTGACCGAGCCGCTGATGACCGCCCTGCGCAGTGACCGGGTGGGGCACGCCTACCTCTTCTCGGGTCCGCGCGGCTGCGGCAAGACGACTTCTGCCCGTATCCTCGCGCGCTGCTTGAACTGCGCCGAAGGCCCCACCGACACCCCGTGCGGGAAGTGCGACAGCTGCGTCGAGCTGGGTCGCGGCGGTGGCGGTTCGCTCGACGTCGTCGAGATCGACGCGGCGAGCCACAACGGTGTCGACGACGCGCGCGACCTGCGCGAACGCGCGATCTTCGCGCCGGCGCGCGACCGCTTCAAGATCTTCATCCTCGATGAGGCGCACATGGTGACCCAGCAGGGCTTCAACGCCCTGCTCAAGCTCGTCGAAGAGCCTCCTGCGCACGTGAAGTTCATCTTCGCCACGACCGAGCCCGAGAAGGTGCTGGGCACGATCCGCTCGCGGACGCACCACTATCCCTTCCGTCTCGTGCCGCCGGCGGCGATGCTCGAGTACGTCCAAGAACTGTGCGAGACCGAGGGCGTCGCGGTCGAGGCGGGCGTGCTTCCGCTCGTCGTGCGCGCCGGCGGCGGGTCACCGCGTGACACCCTCTCGTTGCTCGATCAGCTCATTGCCGGATCCGATCGGGATGCCGAGGGCCGGGTGCTCGTGAACTACGAGCGGGCCGTCGCACTCCTCGGCTACACGCACTCCGAACTGCTCGACGAGGTCGTCGACGCTTTTGCCGCTCACGACGGCGCGGGGGCGTTCACCGCGATCGACCGTGTCGTGCAGACGGGTCAGGATCCGCGGCGTTTCGTCGACGATCTGCTCGAGCGTCTGCGCGACCTCATCGTCGTCGCTGCGACGGGAGCGGGAGCCTCGGCGGTGCTACGCGGAGTGCCCGACGACGAACTCGAACGCATGGCCCGCCAGGCCACCGCTTTCGGTGTCGCGCGACTGTCGCGGACGGCGGACCTCGTCGTCGCGGCCCTCGACGAGATGACCGGTGCCACGTCTCCTCGTCTGCAACTCGAGCTCCTCGTCGCCCGGGTCCTCACCCACGCGGGGGTCTCGCAGGGGGGCTCACCCGCCGCGGCGGCCGCGCACGGCACCGAGCAGGCGGCTGCGTCCGCCGCGCCTCCCGCCCCGAACCGTGAGGCCCCGGCCGCCCGCGTGGCTCCGCCCGCAACGGCGCCCGCCGTTGCGGCGCCGGCTGCACCGCGCGTCGCGGCGCCGGGTGTCGTCGCGCCCGCCGGGGTCGCCTCGCCGACCGTCGCTTCGCCAACGGTCGCGTCTCCCGGGGTCGCCTCTCCCGGAATCGCCTCGCCGGGTGTCGTCGCGCCCGCCGCTCCCCGCGTCGCCGCGCCCGCCGTCGCTTCACCGGGTACGGCCCAGCCCACGTCGTCCACCGCTCCCGACGGTGCCGCGTCGGCCTCAGCCGGGTCGTCATCTCCGGCGCCGGCATCCGAGGCGCCCGCCCCGGCGGCGGCGTCCCCCGCGGGTGCTCCGCCCCGAGATCGCGCGCCCGGGCGGTCGACGGCATCCGTCGACACTCCGTCCGACGACGATGCCCCGCCTCCTTTCGGCGACGACGATGCCCCGCCGCCGTTCGACGACGAGCCGCCGGGTGTCTCCGACGCGCATCCGTTCGACACCGCGCCCACGGCCGACGCGTTCGAGCCCGGCGCCTCCGGGCCGGCAGAGGCGGCTCCGCAGGAGCGTGCCTCCCGTCCGGCCGAGCCCGCCCCCACGGATTC
>NZ_VBUM01000163.1 GCF_005774735.1 Microbacterium sp. 5K110
CCTCCCGCCCGTCCTCCGGCCGGAGCATCCGCCCCGCCGCGACCTCGCGGAGCTGGCCCGCCGTTTCGGTGTGCGCAGCGTCGGCGACGTCGAGGGCACCGACCTCACCGGCATCACGCTGGCCACCGCCGATCTGCGGGAGGGAGAAGCCTTCGTCGCCATCCGCGGCGTGAACCGTCACGGGGCGGAGTTCGCCGCGACCGCGGCTGAGCGCGGAGCCGTCGCGGTCATCACCGACGAGGCGGGCGCCGAGATCGCGGCATCCACGGGTCTTCCGATCGTCGTGGTCGAAAACCCCCGCGCGCTGCTCGGCGACCTGTCGGCGTGGGTGTACGGCACCGGCGCCGACGACGACCTGCCGCAGCTGCTGGCGACGACCGGGACGAACGGCAAGACGAGCGTGTCGCATCTGCTCGAGGGCATCCTGGGTCAGCTCGGCGTGGTCACGGGCCTGTCGTCGACGGCCGAGCGCCACATCGCGGGCGAGGTCATCGTGTCGCGGCTGACGACGCCCGAGGCCTCCGAGTTCCACGCCCTCCTGGCCCTGATGCGCGAGCGCGGGGTCGAGGCCGTGGCGGTGGAGGTGAGCGCGCAGGCGCTGACCCGTCACCGCGTCGACGGGCTGGTGTTCGACGTCGCCGGCTTCACCAACCTCACACACGACCACCTCGACGACTACGCCGACATGCGCGAGTACTTCGAGGCCAAGCTCCCCCTCTTCCGTGCGGACCGGTCGCGCCGTGGCGTGGTGTGCCTGGACTCCGCCGCCGGAGCCGAGATCGCCGCGCGCGCCGAGATCCCGGTCGTCACGATCGTCACGCCGGCGATCGCCGAGGATCCGACCGCCGAGGCCGACTGGACCGTCGAGATCGTCGCGGAGCGCCAGGACGGCACCGAGTTCACCCTTCGCTCGCGCGACGGGCGCACGGTGACCACCGTCGTCCCGGTGATCGGTCGGCACATGGCCGCGAACGCGGGTCTCGCGATCGTGATGCTGCTCGAGGTCGGATACTCGTGGGAGCAGCTGTCGAACGCTCTCGACGGTGGCCGTATCTCGGCCTCGCTGCCCGGACGCACGCAGCTGGTCTCGGGCCCCGACGGCCCCGCCGTGTACGTCGACTTCGGCCACTCCCCCGACGCGTTCGAGAAGACGCTCGCGGCCGTGCGGCGCGTCACGCCCGGAAAGGTCGTGATGCTCTTCGGCGCCGACGGCGACCGCGACGCCACCAAGCGCCACGACATGGGGCGCACGGCGGTCGAGGGCAGCGACGTGCTGATCGTCACCGACCACCATCCCCGCCACGAGGATCCGGATGCCATCCGCGCGGTGCTCGTCGAGGGCGCACGCCGCGCCCGCCCCGACGCCGAGATCCACGAGTTCAGCCCGCCCGAGCGCGCGATCCTCGAGGCCGTGGCGCTCGTGGGCGAGGGCGACGCGATCCTGTGGGCCGGCCCCGGGCACCAGGACTACCGCGACATCCGCGGCATCCGCACGCCGTACTCGGCGCGGGAGCTGTCGCGCCGCGCACTGCGGGCTGCGGGCTGGGCCGTTCCGGATCCGCAGTGGCCCGTGCCGTACCCGGCCGACCGCACGCCGTCGTCCGACCCCGAGCGCCCCGTCGACTTCCCCGCCTGACGGGGCGGCCGCGCCGTCACGGACGCCGCCGATCCGCACAACTCCTGCACCCCCGGTCTGCCGCGCACGCGGAGGGCTGCGGCATCCGATTCCGCCGGAGTTGTGCACGAC
>NZ_VBUM01000164.1 GCF_005774735.1 Microbacterium sp. 5K110
GGTGCGCGGTGCGGTGCGCGGGCGCGGGGTCGCGGTGGGCGGTGCGGTGCGCGGGCGCGTGGCGGTGAGGAGGCGCGGGATCGTTCTTGCCGAGGGGCGGTGCGGTGGAGGCGTGCCGTGCGGTCGGGGTGAGGGTGCCATGCGGCCGGGGTCGGAGCGCTCGGCCCAGGCGGGGTGCGGATTCGGTGAGGTGAGGACCGTTCCTCCCCAGGTGGGGAATCTCGGAGGTTGTCCCCACTTGCCTCCCCCGACGCGTCGTGATGTCGGAGCCCGTCGCTAGCATGCACACATGCACTGCGCGAACCCCGAACCAGCGCCCCACGGCGGGCACGACGACCTGTCGTCGGTGCTGAGCGAGGTGCTCGCGGCCGACGCCGAGCTGGCCGCGGCCGAGGCACGACGGGTGCGGGCGCTCGCTCGCGCCGGGCACTTCGCGTTCGACGCGATGGCGGCCCAGCGCACCTCGTCGAAGATGGCAGAGATGGCGCTGCGCGAGGTGGCATCCGAGATCGCGGCGGCCGCGCACCTCTCCGATCGATCGGTGCAGGCGCAGATCGGTCGTGCGGTGGAGCTCGTTGACGACTATCCGGTGACGCTCGCCGCGTGGGAGGCGGGGGCGTTGTCGCGAGCTCATGTGTGGGCGATCGTGGATGCCGGGCATCCGGTGCCCGTGGAGCGGCGCGGCGAGTTCGACGTGCTCGCGGTCGCCACTGCTGAGGGGATGAGCCCCCGTCGGCTGAAGACCTGTCTCGCGGCTCTCGCCGAACGGCTGCAGCCCACGACGATCACCGAACGGCATCGCGCCGGGCGTGCGACACGGAACGTGCGGGTCGTGCCCGGTGAGAATGGGATGTCGGATCTCATCGCCACCTTGCCGACCGTGCTGGCGGTGGGGATCTACGATCGGCTCACCCAGCAGGGCCGCGCGCTCGTCGACGCGCGTCCCGCCGCGTCGTCCGTGCCCAGTGGGGCGCCTGTCGAGCCCGGCGTCCAGCCTGCGTTCTGCACGGAGGCCGTCAACGACGGTGTCCCGTGCGCAGCCGATACGGCATCGGTCGACGCCGACATCCGCACGGTCGATCAGGTGCGCGCCGACATTCTCGCCGACCTCCTGCTGACCGCGGCGCCCGACGCCGACCCGACCCGCGGCGACGACGGCCTCGGCACACTCGGGGCGATCCGTGCGAAGGTGCAGGTCGTGGTCCCTGCATTGACGATGCTTCAACCCGGCGGAGAGAACCTCGACCCCGCTGCGCTCGTCGGGCACGGTCCCATCGACGCCGAAACGGCGCGGGCGATCGCCGAGGCGACGTCACTGCCGTGGGATCGCGTGATCACGCACCCGATCACCGGGGCGGTGTTGCACGTCGACACCTATCAGCGGACCGCGGCGATCGACCGTTATCTCCGCGCCCGCGACCGCCACTGCCGGTGGCCCGGGTGTACCGCCCCCGCGGTGCGATGCGAGGTCGATCACACCCACGACGCGGCACTCGGCGGCAAGACCGAGGTCTGCAACCTCTGTCATCTCTGCCAGAGACACCACACCCAGAAGCAGTTCACCCGCTGGCAGGTGAGACAGCTCGCCGGGGGAGTGCTCGAGTGGACCTCCCCGACCGGGAGGGTCTATATCGACGAACCCGTTCCGTACCCTC
Organism: Microbacterium sp. 5K110; assembly: GCF_005774735.1. Taxonomy (GTDB): domain Bacteria; phylum Actinomycetota; class Actinomycetes; order Actinomycetales; family Microbacteriaceae; genus Microbacterium. The sequence continues at coordinate 1,656 of NZ_VBUM01000164.1, forward strand.
CGGCGGTCCGGTTCGTTCCCGACCCGCCGCTCCCGCCCGCCACGGAACCCGCTCCGTTCTGACG
>NZ_VBUM01000165.1 GCF_005774735.1 Microbacterium sp. 5K110
CGCCCCCGTCGCCCCGGACAGGGGATGCCACGAAACAGGCCGATCCAGCCGAAGCAGCCTGTTCTCAGACCATCGCCTGTTCTCAGCGCACCGCCTGTTCTCAGCGCACCGCAGCCGGCGCGGGGCTCATTGCCGGCGCCGGTTGCGGCGCCGCGGACCCGCGCCGGTCGGGGTCGAAGCGCAGCAGCACCCGCTGCATCCGCGCCTCGACGCCCCGGTGCAGCACCCACGCCAGGCCGAGCGAGATCGCGAAGGCGAGCACGGCGAGCGCGATCGCGCGAGGCCAATGCAGCTCGGGATGCCCGTCGGGCCAGGCCGACGAGACCGAGGCGATCACGAGCAGGTGCACGAGGTAGAACGCGAACGACAACCGTCCGAGCTCCTGCCACATCGGCCGCGCGAGGAACGTCGACGACCGGTGCGCATCGGCCGACGCGAGCGAGGCGACGAGCAGCGCGAACCCGCCGACGGTGACGGCGAGCCCGGGGCGGATCTCGGTCCCGGGCAGGGCCGGCGCCTCCGAGAGCGCGTAGCCGAGCACCGCCAACGGCAGCGCGAACCGCAGCGACGCGGGCCGCCACGACGTCTGCGCCATGAGCAGCGCGAGGGCGACACCGAGCACGAACTCGGGCAGCCGCAGGAGGGGGGTGGATGCCGCGGACATCGGCACGGGCGAGACCGTGGCGATCTGCGGGGCGAGGGCGACGAGGGCGAGCGATGCCACGACCACCGCCCAGAGCACGCGGGCTGATCGTCCGGCGACCAACCGGATGATGAGCGGGAACATCAGGTAGAAGAAGGCCTCGCACACGAGCGACCAGCTCGCCGGGTTCCCGGCCTGCCACCAGTCCGGGTTCCACCCGCTGACGAGCAGGAGGTTCGCCCCGAGCGGCGCCAGACCGTCGGTGCGGATCTCGGGCACGAGCGTCGCGGCGGCGAACAGTGCGAGGCCGAGGCCGACGACGTGGAGCGGATAGATGCGTGCGGCGCGGTGCAGCCAGAACGACCGCGCGGTCTGCGCGGGCTTGTACCCCCACGCCAGCACGAACCCCGACAGGATGAAGAACAGCGTCACGCCGGTCTTCCCGGCCTCGAACACGAAGCCCCACACGTCACCGGCGCGACCGCCGAAGTACTCCACGGCCATGATGTGGTGTCCGAAGATGAGCAACGCCGTCGCCCAGCGCAGACCGGTGAGCGACGGAAGGTGTCGGGCCGCTCCCGAGCGAGGGGATGCCACGGGCCGAGCGAGCGGACGCGGAGCCGCCATGGTGGTGCTGATGGTCATCGCCTCCTGGAACGCTCGTTTCGGCGGCGCGAGAGCCGCGCGGACCCGGGAACGTTACCCGTTCGTGATGAAAAGAAGCCTGAAAGCCGCCGGGCTTGACGCGCGGCGGTGCGCGGTGGCATCCATCGGCATCCTCGTCCCTCTTCTGGCGGGGCGTGTCCCACTTATGGCCACCTCGGCGCCCTCGAAGCCGCAGAGGCTGGGACAAGGGCGACCACCCCCGCCGCGCGAGCCCGCAGCCGCGGGGAGCGGAGGAGATTCGGCGAGCGGAGGACGCATCACGGCGTTCTGGTCCTCCCTTCGCCGCATTTCCTCCGCTGCCCGGGCGCCACCGCCCGCGCGCCACACCCGCGCCCCGCCGCGCTCACCC
>NZ_VBUM01000166.1 GCF_005774735.1 Microbacterium sp. 5K110
CCGCCACCCCGGCCGCGAGACTGCATGCGCCTGACGAAACCGCCGCAGCCTGCAGTGGGGTTGTCAGGCAGATGCAGTCTCGCGGCCACCGCACCGACTCGCGGCCGCCGCGCCCGCGGCCACGGCACCGACCCGCGCCACCGCACCGACCCGCGGCCGCCGCACCGACCCGCGGCCGCCGCACCGACCCGGCGCCACGAGCCCCCGCCCCACGGCGCGGCGCCAACCCACGGCAGGCCCCCGCGGCCCGGGTGTCGGAGGGGAGGGATAGCCTGGAGCGATGAGTACGGGCAGCGCTGCGCCGCAGGCCGCACCGGCCCGGGGCGACTCGATCGACGACCTCCTCGAGCGCGTGCGCGGAGGGTACCGCCCCGACGTCGACGAGACCGAGATGCTGCTCCACGCGCCGCTCGATGTGCTGTCCCGCGCGGCCTCGAAGATGCGCGACGAGGGACTCGCGCGTGCCGGGCGTCCCCACGTCATCACGTACTCGCGCAAGGTGTTCGTGCCCCTCACGACCCTGTGCCGCGACCGCTGCCACTACTGCGTCTTCGTCGACACCCCCGGCCAGCTGAACCTCCTGCGCAAGCCCGCGTACATGAGCCCCGAGCAGGTGCTCACGGTCGTGCGCCAAGGCCAGGCCCTGGGCTGCAAAGAGGCGCTGCTGACGCTCGGCGACCGCCCCGAAGAGCGGTGGCCCGAGGCCCGCGCGTGGCTCGACGAGCACGGCTTCGCCTCGACGATCGACTACGTCGCGCACATCGCACGGCTCATCACGGCCGAGACCGGCATGCTCGTGCACGCCAATCCCGGCGTGATGCACCCCGACGAACTGGCGACGCTGCGCCCGGTCTCGCCGTCGATGGGCATGATGCTCGAGACCACCTCGCGCCGCCTCTACGACGAGCCCGGTCAGGTGCACTTCGGCTCCCCCGACAAAGACCCCGACCTGCGGCTGCGGGTCATCGACGACGCGGGGGCCGCCGGCATCCCGTTCACGACCGGCATCCTCGTCGGCATCGGCGAGACCGTCCGCGACCGCGCCGAGTCCCTCGTCGCCCTGCGCGATCTCGACGACCGCCACGGGCACGTGCAAGAGGTCATCGTGCAGAACTTCCGCGCGAAGCCCCGCACGGCGATGCAGGGCGCTCCGGATGCCGACATGCACGAGTACCTCGTCACGGTCGCCGTCACGCGGCTCGTGTTCGGCCCCGACATGCGGATCCAGGTTCCGCCGAACCTCTCCGACCCGCGCGAGCTGGGGCTGCTGGTCGACGCCGGAATCGACGACTGGGGCGGGGTCTCGCCGCTCACGGCCGATCACGTGAACCCCGAGCGTCCGTGGCCGCACATCGACGACCTCGCCGCGCAGACCGCCGCCCGCGGCTTCGCGCTCCGCGAGCGACTCACCGCGCACCCCGAGTTCGTGCACGACGCCGCGCGCTGGATCGACCCGGCGCTGCACGCCCCCGTACGGGCGTTGGCGGATGCCACAGGCCTCGCGGCCGATGTGATTCCAGCAGCGGTGAGCGGCGGCGCCGGTGCGGCCGGCACCCTGGCGAGAGGCGCCGGCGCAGCGAGCGCCCCCGCCACGGGAGGGGATTCCGCAACGGGAGGACGCCCCGGGGCCATGACATCCTCCGCTCCCCGAATC
>NZ_VBUM01000167.1 GCF_005774735.1 Microbacterium sp. 5K110
GGGTCTCGGGGGCGTGGACGGCGGCCGTCGCCGCGTCCCACGTGACCGGGAGCTCGAGCATCCCGCGGAAGACCCATCCGCCGATCACGGCGGGACGCTCCGGATGCAGGTCGAGGCCTCGCAAGCGCTCGAACAGCCGCGGCAGACCGACCGTGGCCACCTCGGCCTTGGCGACCCAGGCGCCCAGGCACACGTGCACGCCCTTGCTGAAGGCGAGGTGAGGCGTGACCTCGCGACGGATGTCGAACTTCGCGGCATCCGGCCAGATGTTCTCGTCGCGGTTGGCCGAGAGGATGCAGATACCGAGCTTCGCCCCGGCGGGGAGCTGCACCCCGGCCAGAACGGTGTCGGTCGTGACCTGACGCGAGTACAGGCCGATGGGTGCGATCCAGCGGATGGCCTCGTCGAAGACCGCCGGCCACAGCGAGGGGTCGGCCTCGACCGCCCGACGCTGATCCGGGTGCTCGAGCAGCGCCCATGCGGCGACGCCGAGGGCATCGCGGGGCTCGTTGAGTCCGCCGCCGATCGTCATCTTGACGTTCGCGCGGATCTTCTCGATCGGCATCTCGTAGTCGGGGATGCGCAGCAGCGTCGAGATGAGCGAGTGGTCGGGGTTCTTCGCGTGCCACGCGAGCATCTCGTCGAGGGCCGCGTCGACCTCGTCGAACGACCGCTTGCCCTTCGCCCACACCTCGGGATCGTCGGCGTAGTTGCCGGTGGCGTCGATGAGCGTCTGCGACCAGCGCTGCAGGTCCTCCTGGTGCACGTTGTGGAAACCCAGGATCTCGCGCAGGTTCTCTGCGGCGTACGGGGCGGCGAAGTCCCAGACGATGTCGGCGCCCGGGCCCTTGGCGATCATCTCGTCGAGGTAGCGGTCGGCGTTGCGCTCGAACACGCTCGTCCAGGTGCGCTTGACCACGCCCGGGCGCAGCACCGGCTGCCAGGCCTTGCGCTCCGGGTAGTGCTCGGGATCGTCCCGGCGCAGCATCGAGTGCCCCATCGCACGGATCTGCAGCGACCCCTCCTCGTTCGCCGAGAACGTCTCCTGGTCGAACTCGGTCGTGTGCACGGCGTCGTAGCTCGTGATGAGGTAGCGCCCGACGCTCGGCACCCAGTGCACGCCGCCCTCGGCCCGCAGACGGTCGTAGATCGGGAAGGGGTCGCGGTAGAGGTCGGGGATCGTCACCCAGTCGGCGATGGGGGCGGGTCGGCTCACGGTGCACTTCCTCGTGTCGGTGTTCGGCGGCGAACAGTTCGAGTATCCTTCGAGCCATACACCGGCAAAAGCGGCTTTTTCCGGTCTACTTCCTCGATATTTCCGATGTAAGGGCTCACGATGCTCGCCGTCCCCGACTTCACACTGCGCCAGCTCGGCTACCTCACCGCCGTCGCCGACGCCGGCACGATCGCCGCCGCAGCCGCGGAGCTCCGCGTCTCGCCCTCCACCCTCTCCGATGCCCTCGCCGACCTCGATCGGATCGTCGGTGCACCGCTCACGGTGCGCCGACGCGCGCACGGGGTGTCGCTCACCAGCGCGGGCGTCCACGTGGTCGACCGCGCGCGGCCGCTGCTCGCGGCATCCCGGGAGCTCATGATCGGTCTGCGCGGGGAGCCCGGAGAGCTCGTCGGACCCATCACGATCGGCTGCTACC
>NZ_VBUM01000168.1 GCF_005774735.1 Microbacterium sp. 5K110
CGGAAAGTGTCAAGGCGGGTGAGACAGATTCCGTCAGGCGGTCTGTATGAGGGCCTCCTGTGAGGGCTGGTTGATCCAGGCGGCCTCGGGCAGCTTGGGCGCCTGGGGTCGGCGGTGGCCGAAGCGCTCGGGACGGGCGGCGTAGGCCGCGTCCAGGGTGGCCTGGCGCTGGGCGCGGACCTGCCCGGCGGTGCCGAAGTGGACGCTGGCGGGGGTGTGCAGCCCGATCCCGCAGTGGCGGTGCTCGTGGTTGTAGTAGGCGAAGAACTGCTCGGCGAACGCGCCGGCGTCGGCCAGGGACCCGAAGCGCTCGGGGAAGACCGGGGCGTACTTCAGCGTCTTGAACGCCGCCTCGCTGTAAGGGTTGTCGTTCGACACGTGCGGGCGGGAGTGCGACCTGGCCACCCCGAGGTCGACGAGCAGCTGAGCGACCGGTTTGGAGGTCATCGAGGTCCCGCGGTCGGCGTGGATCGCCTCCGGCACGCCATGGATGCCCATGGCGTGCTCGAGCAGGTTCTTGGCGATCTCGGCGTCCTCGCGGGCCGCGATGGTCCAGCCCACGACGAACCTGGAGAAGATGTCGAGCACGACGTACAGGTCGTAGTACACGCCCCGCTCCGGCCCCTTGAGCTTTGTGATGTCCCAACTCCACACCTGCCCCGGCGCCGTCGCGACGAGCTCGGGCCGGGTCCGGGGCGGGTGGCTCGCCTGCCGGCGCCGTTCCCCGGCCATGTCGTGCTCGCGCAGGATCCGGTGCATCGTGGACATCGAGCACAGGTAGGTGCCCTCGTCCAGCAGCGTGGCCCAGACCTGGGCGACCGACTTGTCCGCGAACCGCTGGCTGGTCAACACGGCCAGCACGTGGGCCCGCTCGGCGGCGGACAGCTTGTTCGCCGGTGCCGGCCGCGGTGTCCGTGGACGTGGCGGTGGCGGGTTCTTGGCCCGGTAGTGACTGGCGCGGGAGCGACCCAGCAGCGCGCACGCAGCCGCGGTGCCGACGTGCTCGGCCAGCCCGTCGACGGCCGGGTTGATCACCGCGGCGACCGCGGCGGCTTGTCCGCGCTCTCGGAGAGCGTCTCCAAGAGCGCGTGTGCTTTTCCCATCAGGTCCAGCGCCGCCCTGGTCTTGGCCAGCTCGGCCTCGGCCTTCTCCGCCCGGGCCCGTAGCGCCTGCAGCTCCCGCTCGCGCCGGTCCCGCGGCTTGCTGCCCAGCCCGGACAGCGAGCCGGCGGCCGCGGCCTTGCGCCACTCGATGATGTGGGAGGTGTACAGGCCCTCCCGGCGCAGGATCTCCCCACGCCCAGAGCGGTCCGCGGCGTCGTACTCGGCCAGGATCGCCGCTTTGAACTCGGCGGTGAACGTCCGCCTCTTGGGCCGGTCAGCACGAGGAGCCATAGCCCCATCATCGGTGCCGACGTCAGCAACCGTCATCGTCATCTCAGTATTGGTCCGTTCTCGCCCCGTGCAGTGCGAAGGTCAGCAGTGCTGGTGTCTCACCCCATCCTGACGCACAGGG
>NZ_VBUM01000169.1 GCF_005774735.1 Microbacterium sp. 5K110
CACCCGGTCAGCGCACCCACCCCGACGGGCAGCAGCACGAGCAGCAGCAACCACGGCGAGGTCGAATCGGGCACGGCGCCCAGCACCGGGATGCCGGGGAGCGCGCCGACCTGCGTCGCGGCCGGGGTGACCGCGGTGTCGGTGCCGATCGCGAAGCCGGGTCCGGCGGTGAACGCGAGCGCCCACAGCACGAGCGTGGGGAGGTAGACGAGTTGCCCCAGCGCGATCACGGTCGCGCCGACGGCGTCGGCGTTGCTGGCTTGGAAGAGCCCGATCACCTGGCCGGAGCCCGCGACGAGCCCCGCGACGAACACCACGGCCCCCACGCTGACGAGTCCGAGAGTGGTCAGGGCGAGGCCGCGCACCGCCAAGACAGGCACTTCGGCCCAGGCCCGCGGGAGACGCGCGAGCCGGTCCCGCAGCGCGTCGACGGGGCCGTCATCGCCCACCCGCCACGATCCGACGACGGCGCCGACGAACGACGAGGCGAAGAAGATCGACGACGGCAGCAGGATCGCCGGCCAGATCTCGGATGCCACGAGCTCGGCATTCGCCGTCAGCGCGACGAGCGTCGAGAGCGCGGCGAAGACCAGCGAGCCGGACAGCCAGCCGGTGATCGCGGCGCCCGCTTCTGCCGCGCGCGAGCCGGAGCGGGCCGCGAACAGACCGGTGAAGACAGCGAACGCGAGCGGTGCGAGCGAGAGCGTGAAGGTCGCGAGCGCGGGATCGATGCCCGTGGCCGCGAGATAGGTGTCGGGCAACGTCACGGAGACGGGCACGAGATGGCCCAGGTGCCACACCGCGGCCGACGCGGGCCACAGGGCGCCCCAATCGGGATCGCCTACGCCGAACACCCACAGGAGCGTCAGGGGCGCGAGCACCACGGCGATACCCCCCGCGGCCGCCAGCACGGCGTCGAGGGCGGCAAGGAGGGCGACGAGTAGACGATGCATGAGCGACTCAGACCCTACCCGCGGCCCCCGACAGCGCCGCTCAGGCGCGGCGGCATCCGGGCGTGCTCGTCAGTCGACCGGCTCGAGGACGAAGATCTCGATGCGGCGCTCGGTCTTGCGCTGGTACTCGTCGTAGTCGGGCCACACCGCCACCGCACGGGCCCACCACTCGTCGCGCTCGGCGCCCTCGGCCTGGTGCGCGTCGTACTCGCGCTTGTCGTCGCCGTCCTGCAGCGCGACGCGCGGGTTCTTCACGAGGTTGTAAAACCACGCGGGGTGCTCGGGAGCCCCACCCTTGGATGCCACGACGAGGTAGCGACCGTCGTGTTCGACGCGCATGAGAGCCGTCTTGCGCAGGCCCCCCGTTTTTGCTCCGACGGTGGTGAGGACGATGATGGGAACGCCCCGCAGTTCCGCGGCCTCCTGGCCACCCGTGGCCTCGAAGGTCTCGGCCTGCGTACGGGCCCATTCGCTGGTGCTGGGCAGATACTCTCCTGAGAGCGGCATGTCCTCCACGATAGGCCCGCTCCCCCCC
>NZ_VBUM01000016.1 GCF_005774735.1 Microbacterium sp. 5K110
GCGGCTACGGAGCCGAGGCGCTACCCCGCCGCCGACGCGCCCGCAACCCCCGCCGCGCCCACGGCCGACCGTCCTAACGTCGACAGCGAACGTGAGCGAAAGGAATGCGAATGGCCGCCACCACGAAGGACGCACCCACCAAGAACCGCCGTCGCCCGGCTCGAGGCGGCAGCGGCCCCGAGACCACCAACGAGCAGAACGCCGAGAAGGGCTTCCAGGCGTCCGAGAAGCTCACCGGCGCGCTGCAAGCCGTGCTGATCGACCTCATCGAGCTGTCGGTCCAGGGCAAGCAGGCCCACTGGAACGTCGTCGGCAAGAACTTCCGTGACACTCACCTCCAGCTCGACGAGATCATCGAGGCGGCGCGCGAGTTCAGCGACACCGTCGCCGAGCGCATGCGCGCGCTGCACGCCCTGCCCGACGGCCGCAGCGACACGATCGCCGAGACGACGACCCTGCCGGAGTTCCCCCAGGGCGAGATCGACACGGCCGAGGTCATCGACCTCATCACCGAGCGCATCGACGCCGTCGTCGGCACCGTCCGCGATGTGCACGACGGGGTCGACGACGAGGACCCCACCAGCGCAGACATCCTGCACTCGATCCTCGAGCGTCTCGAACAGCTGTCATGGATGGTCAGCGCCGAGAACCGCGTCGCCCGCAAGTAACCGCGGCGGAGAACACACCGGATGCCGGGGCCTGAGGGTCCCGGCATCCGTCGTTCGTCGCGGGCCAGCGCCCGCCGCGCCGAGCGGTGCCTCCCCGACCGCTCGGGGTGTGGGACGCTCGATGACGTCGGCGGACGCCGACGGGAACCGGGGGGATCCATGTCGAACGGTCAGGTCGTCGACGTCCGAGCACGACGGGGAGCCTCGTGGTTCCTCCTGATCGGGGCGATAGGTGCGGCGGCAGGTCTGCTGCCGTGGCTCACCACCGGCCCGTTCCTCCCCCTCCAGAATCTCGAGGAGACCGGCGATGCGTCGCGGGTGGGACCGTTCGTGCTCCTCCCCTTCAGCCAGTACGAGATCACGACGATCATCGTGCTCCTGGTGATGGGCGGTGTCGCCGCGGGGATCGCAGCCCGCGCCCTGCGGTCGCGGCCCGGTGTCACGCGAGCGATCGCGACGGTCGGCGGGCTCGCGCTGGTCCAGGTCGTCGCGATCATCGAGACCGCGCTCGTGACGGCGAGCGTGCTGCAGGAGCGCGTGGAGTCGACGGTGTACCTGCTCCTGGTCACCGCCGTCGCGATCCTCGCTCTCGTCGTCTCCCTGGTCTCCGCGTTCGTGCTCGCCGCCGCGCCCCGCGCAGGCGCCGGAGTCGCCCTCGCGATCGGTGCGATGGCCGCGGGCATGTGGATCGGCGCGTGGCTGACGCTGCCGTTCGCGTACGGTTCTCCGTTCGCCGCCATCCTCCCTCTGACCGTCCACCTCGGCCCGGTGCTCGTCGGCGCCGTGATCGCCTGGACGGGGGTCGACACCATCGGGCGCGTGGCCGCAGCGGTGGTCGGTCTCCTGCTCGTGTGGGTGGTCCCCGCCCTGAGCACGGCGCTCGCGTCCGCCGCGGGGACGCGCGTGCTCGCCCGTGATCTCCCCGGGATGGCCGACTACGGCGTCACCGTGTTCTTCTCCGCGCTCTCGCTCCCGGAGCTGACCCTGCCCTCGCTGGTCGTCACGGTCGTGGTCGCCGCGGCCGGTCTCGCGCTGCGACGGGTGCTGCCCCGGGCGCGTCGCGCCGGTGCGGTTGAGCCGACTCGGTGAGCCGCCAGTCCGACGTCCCGCGTCCGTTCGGGGCTCCGGACGCCGGCCCGGTCAGCGCCCGGGAAGGACGAGCGGCGGCCGCGGCCCTTCGAGCCGGGCGATGGAGGCCTTGATATCGGCGATGTTTGCCGTGATTCCGACGATATTGGCGTCGATGGTGAGGAGGCGCTCGTCGATCTGCCGTTCGCGGGCGTCGATGCGCGCCATTCGCTCGTCGAACCGCGCATCCGCGCGGTCCATCCGCGTCTCGGCGCGCTCCATGCGGGACTCGATCCGGTCGAATCGCTGGTCCATCTGCTCGAACCGGTGATCGACCTGCGCGAAGTGGCGGTCGACCTGCTCGAACCGGTGATCGACCTGCGCGAACTGCCGCTCCGTGCGACGCTCGACCCGATCGAGCATCCACTTCATTCCGCTCAGGATCGCCGCCGCGAAGGTCAGGAAGAACGCGGCGAGTGCGATGAGGACCTGAGCGGTATCGAGGGTCACGGTCGGTTCTTCCGGGCGGGGTGGCATCGACTTTACGGACCCCCTCGGCACGCGCGCCAGCGCCTCTCGGCGTGCGGTGGACGACTTCACCCCCACGCCCATTGAGGAGGAACCGTCAGATCCGCAGCACCTCGGTGACCCGCACGACCGCCGTCCCCTCTTCCTCGGACGCGGCGAGATCGACGTCGGCGCGGATGCGCCAGTCGTGATCGCCGGCGGGGTCGTCGATCGTCTGCTCGACGCGCCACACACCCTCCGCCGCGGCCGACTCGTCGATGTCTACGTACGCCGACGATCGCGCCGCTCCCCCGGTGCCGATCGCATCGTGCTCGTCGAAATAGGCGTCCAGCGCGGCGGGCCAATCCACGTCGGGGTCGAGTTCGACGAGTTCGTCGTCGCGCTGCAGGGCCGCGAGCTGCACGCGCCGGAACATCTCGTTGCGCACGAGCACGACGAACGCGCGGCGGTTGGTGAGGATCGACGGCGGTGCCGGCGGCACCACGGGCGCGGTCGGGTCGTCGGCGGGGTTGATGAGCTGCTCCCACTCGTCGACGAGGCTCGAGTCCACCTGTCGCACGAGTTCGCCGAGCCACTCGATGAGATCGAGCAGGTCAGGGGTCTGCGCATCGACGGGTACCGTCTGGCGGATGGCCCGGTAGGCGTCGCTGAGGTAGCGCAGCACCAGTCCCTCGCTCCGGGCGAGCTGGTACAGCGAGACGAACTCCCCGAACGACAGTGCCCGCTCGAACATGTCGCGCACCACCGACTTGGGCGACAGCTCGAAGTCGCGGATCCACGGCTGGCTCGACGCGAACACCTCGTACGCCTGCGCGAGCAACGCGTCGAGGGGCTTGGGCCACGTGATCTCCTCGAGCAGCTCCATGCGCTCGTCGTACTCGATGCCCTCGCGCTTCATCGCCGCGACGGCCTCACCGCGCGCGCGGAACTGCTGCTGCGAGAGCACCGGCCGCGGATCGTCGAGCGTCGCCTCGATGACGCTGACGACGTCGAGCGCGTAGTGCCCGGTGCCGACCGACGACGCCGGGGGCGCGGCATCCGGCCCCCGTCCCAACTCCACCTCGGGATCGAGCATCTCGATCGCGGCGAGCGCGAACGGCGACAGCGGCTGGTTGAGCGCGAAGTTCGGCTGCAGCTCAACGGTGAGCGCAATGCGTGAGGAGTCAATATCTGTCGCCTGGGACCCTCCCTGGGCGACAGATTTCGACCCCTCACGCGGCGGGAGCACCTCGACCACGCCGGCCTGCACGAGGGTGCGGAAGATCGCGAGCGCGCGGCGGGCGAGTTCGTACTTCCGGGCCTGCGGTTCGTGGTTGTCGAACACCAGCGACCGCACGTTCTCGAAGACGTCGCCACCGCGGGCGATGACGTTGATGAGCATCGCGGCGGTGAGCTTCATCTGCGGCTGGAGCGGCTCGGGCTCCGCGGCGACGAGGCGGTCGTAGCTCTGTTCGGTCCAGTTGACGAAGCCCTGCGGCGCCTTCTTCCGCACGATCTTCTTCTGCTTCTTGAGGTCGTCCCCGGCTTTGAGGATCTGCGCGGCGTTCTCGATCTCGTGGTCGGGTGCCATGACGACGACCGTGCCGGCGGTGTCGTAGCCGGCGCGGCCCGCGCGCCCCGCGATCTGGTGGAACTCTCGCGCCGAGAGCTGGCGCATGCGCGTGCCGTCGTACTTCGTCAGCGCCGTCATCAGCACGGTCCGGATCGGGACGTTGATCCCGACCCCGAGAGTGTCGGTACCGCAGATGACGCGCAAGAGCCCGCGCTGCGCGAGCGTCTCGACCAGGCGCCGGTACCGCGGGAGCATCCCGGCGTGGTGGACCCCGATGCCGGCGCGCACGTACCGCGACAGGGTCTTGCCGAAGCCGGTGGTGAAGCGGAACCCGCCGATGGCCTCGGCGATCTCGTCGCGCTGCTCACGGCCGATGATGCGGATCGACGACAGTGCTTGCGCGCGCTCCATCGCCGCCGCCTGAGAGAAATGCACCACGTACACCGGCGCCTGGCGAGTGTCGAGGAGCTCTTGCACGGTCTCGTGGATGGGCGTCCGGGCGTACTCGAAGTGCAGGGGAACGGGCCGTTCGACGCCGGTGACGCGGGCGGTGGGCCGGCCGGTGCGGCGGGAAAGGTCGTCGGCGATACCGGTGACATCGCCGAGCGTCGCCGACATGAGGATGAACTGCGCGCGCGTCAGCAGCAGCAGCGGCACCTGCCAGGCCCAGCCGCGGTCGGGCTCGCCGTAGTAGTGGAACTCGTCCATCACGACCTGGTCGACCACGGCATCCGGGCCCTGTCGCAGGGCGAGGTTGGCGAGGATCTCGGCCGTGCAGCAGATGATCGGAGCGTCGGAGTTGACCGAGGAATCGCCCGTGACCATCCCCACGTTCTCGGCGCCGAAGATCTCGACGAGGGCAAAGAACTTCTCGCTCACGAGCGCCTTGATGGGGGCCGTGTAGTAGCTGCGGCCGCCGCGGGCGAGGGATGCCGCGTGCGCGGCGACGGCGACGAGGGACTTCCCCGTCCCGGTCGGCGTGGACAGGATGACGTTCGCCCCCGACACGATCTCGATGACGGCCTCGTCCTGGGCGGGGTAGAGCGTGAGCCCGCGCTCGCTCGCCCACTCGACGAATCCCAGGTAGGCGGAATCCGGATCGGTGCCCGCGGGCACGTGGTCGAGGAGCGAGGTCACTGCTCCACCCTCTCATCCCCCGATCCGCGACCCGCCGGTCGCGCTCAGTCGGCGTCGGAGAAGACGCCGATCCGATCCCCGTCGCGGACGAACTGGACGGCGCTGCCGACGGGGAACCGCTGGCGGAAGGCCTCGGGCAGTTCGGGGGTGACGACGAACTCCACCGTCGCGGGGAAGGCGCCCGCCCCGCACCCGCCGTACCGGAAACCGCCCTGGAAGGTCCCGTCGTCCTCGGTCCACGGGGCGTCGGCCGTCTCGATGAGGAACAGGCACTCGGCACGGTTGCCGGCGGAGTCGATCTGCGTGGAGCCGGCGAACGTCGTCAGCCCCAGGAAGTCGGCGTAGCCCTCCACCTCGGACGGGTCGATGCCGAGCGGCGACAGCGAGTCGGTCTGAACGGACGGATCAGGCAGCAGGGTCTCCACCTGAGCGACGCCAGCGGTGCGCGCGACCGGAACGAAGGTCGCCGCGGCGACCGAGGCCGCGCTCGCCACGGCGGCGACCGCGGCGAGAGAGCCGGCCCACAGCCAGAGCGTCCGCGGGCGGTGTACGACGGGCCTCCGGGAGGGGCGCTCCGGGATGGTCGCTTCCTCGTCGTCCTCCCCCTCGGTGTCCGCCCTCGTCGGGTCGTCCTCGGGTTCGGAGGATCCGGTCCGGACCGGTGGCGAGACCGCCGCCTCGGCGCGGCGTCGCCGTTCGAGGTCTTCCAGTTCGTGCAGTCGCGCCCAGGCGACCGGGTCGTCGGCGAGATCGGCATCCGGCCCGTAGGCGCGCGCGCGAAGCCTCGTCAGTTCGTCCTGCGCCTCGGCATCCATCCCGTGAATCGTCCCACAGCACGCGGAGTCGAGGGCGGGGCTTGCATGCGTGGGAATAGACCTGAGGATGCCGCGTTGCATACGTCATGCGCTCTTTCGGCACCCTCTCCTTCGGGCACTACGGCCCCCTCGGCGGCGGGCATCACCTGTCCGCCGGCGACTCGATGCTCCAGGCGATCGACCTCGCCCAGGGCATGGACGACCTCGGCGTGAACGGCGTCGCCTTCCGCGTCCACCACTTCGCTCGACAGCAGTCGGCGCCCATGCCGCTGCTCGCCGCGATCGCGGCGCGCACGTCGCGCATCGAGGTGGGCACCGGCGTCATCGACATGCGGTACGAGAACCCGCTCATGCTCGCCGAAGAGGCGGCATCCGTCGACCTGATCAGCGCGAACCGACTCGCGCTCGGCGTGAGCCGCGGGTCACCCGAGACGGTCGTGCGCGGCTACGAGGCGTTCGGCTACACGGGGTCCGAGGACGAGCGCGGCGCCGACATCGCCCGCGAGCATTTCGACCTGTTCCTGCGCGCGATCGACGGCGAAGGTCTCGCCGAGCGCGATCCGATGAGCCCCTTCGGCGGCGGGACCGGTCTGCAGCGCATCGAACCGCACTCCCCCGGCCTGCGTAAGCGCATCTGGTGGGGTGCCGGCACGACGGCGACCGCCGAGTGGGCGGGCCGCAAGGGCATCAACCTCATGTCGTCGACCCTGCTCACCGAGGCCGACGGCACGCCCTTCGACATCCTCCAGGCTCGGCAGCTCGACGCCTTCCGCGCCGCCTGGGCCGAAGCCGGCCACGCGGGCACACCGCGCACGTCGGTGAGCCGTAGCATCTTCCCCATCGTCAGCGACGAGGACCGGATGTACTTCGGCGGGTCGGCGGGCTCCGACCAGATCGGTGTGATCGACGGCATGCGCTCGACCTTCGGCAAGACGTACGCCGCCGAGCCCGACGCCCTCGTCGAGCAGCTGCAGAACGACGCCGCCGTGATGAGCGCCGACACCCTCATGCTGACGATCCCGTCGCAGATGGGCGTCGCGTTCAACCTGCGACTGGTGGAGAACTTCGCGAAGTACGTCGCACCGGCGCTCGGGTGGGTGCCGACCCGCGATTCCGTGTCCGCGAACTGATCAAGACGCGGCGGTAAAGGTCACCACCCCGGAGTGCGGGCGAACATCGCGTCCGTCTCCGGGGTGACTCGACTTCGGGGCGGGGAGCGCGACGGCGCGATCTACCGGGCCCCGGCGGTCACCTCTGCGGGAGCAGGCGCCAGCGGGAAACGGACCTCGGCGATCGTGCCACTGTCGGGAGCATTGTCGAGGCTGATGGTCGCCTTCATCCCCGCGAGCAGGTCTCGCGTGATCGCCAGCCCCAAACCCGTTCCGGCGACCCCGTCATGGATCGTCCGCGGGGCGCGGTAGAAGGGCTCGAACAGCCGCTCGCGCTCCGCGGGGTCGATCCCGGGCCCCTCGTCCTGCACTGTGACGATCACCGCGTCCTCGGTGGTGCGCACGGTGATCGTCACCGCTCCCCCGCGAGGCGAGAACTTCACGGCGTTGGTGAGGAGGTTCGTGATCACTCGGCCGAGATCGCTCGCATACGCCATCACCCGCACGGAGGAAGCGCAGTCCACCTCGGTGGTCAGTTCTCGGCTCACGACGCTGTACCGCACGTCGAGCAGGCATTGCTCGATGACCTCCGCGAGCACGACCGGCACCGCCGGCGCCTCGGCGTCTTCCCGCTGCCGTCGGGCAGCGGCGAGCACGTTGCTGACCAGCTCGAGAAGGCGTTCGGAGTTGCGGAGGATCACCGCGACGTAGTCGCGTTCCACGGGAGTGCGCACGAGATCGGCCAGCTCCTCCGCATACCCGCTGATCGAGGTGAGCGGCGTTCTCAGCTCGTGCGACACGCTGGCGACGAAGTCGTCCTTCTGCTGGTTCATCGCCCGCAGCGCGTCGACGATCTGGCGCTGCTTCTCCAACCGCGCGGCCATGACCGCCTCGGCCTCGCGCAGAGCGCTGAGATCCTCGACGTAGAGGAGGTAGAACGTGCCGTAGTCCGATCGGTCGAGCGCCTCGATCGTGACGCGCAAGAGAGCGTCGTCGCCCTCGTCGACCGGCCACGCCGTGGTGTCGGACCGGCCGGGCACGAGAGTCCTCGCGAACGATCGGAGCGTTCCGTCCGGCCGGACGACCAGGCCCGACTTCGCCGTCGCCGTCAACTCGGAGGCCAGCACGGTGGTCGCCATCGGGTTGATCTCCAGGACCACGAGCCCCCCGCCCGCTTCTTCCGACAGGATCGCGAAGCCGCTGCGGGCGCGCGCGAATCCCTCGTTCAAGAGTCGCCGGGTGCCTTCGCGCTGGTCGATCAACGCACGCTGGTGGGCCTGCGCCGCAGCGACGAACAGGGCGGTGACGGCCAGGGTGATGGCATAGAGCTGCAACAGGCTCACGACCCTGATCGCTCCGGCGGAATTGGCGAACGCCCCGCCGCCGAGGGCGGTCAACCCGCTCACCACGGCGATCGTCAGGACCAGTTGCGCGTACGTCACACGCATCGATTGCGTGAAGGCCGCGTACATCAGGACGGGCACCGGTAAGAACCCCAGCGGATCCCTCCAACCGGGGAAGAACGCCACCGCCGTGGTGGCGAGGGTGAGGAGCGTCAGCCCCAGGGAGATCCTCCACGGGGTCACGCGCTTCTCCCGTGCGATCAGGACGAGAGGGGTGATGACCAGGATGGCCGAGGTATGGGATGCGACGATACCGCCGACCGTGGAGAGGAACGACCCGCCCCCCACGGCCACGCCCGCTGCGATCCCGAGCCCGCCCACGGAGCCGCCGACGACCGCGCCCAGCATGAACCGGCCGGCGGCTTTCAGGTTGCGGATCCCCGGCGCGGCGGAGCGACCCGTGGCGATGGTCGCCACGACGTACACCTCGAAGGCCGCCGACAAGCCGCCGAGGACGGCGACCCCCATCCCGCGCTCGCCGATCACCGAGACGGCGACCATCATCAGCCCGTAGCCCGCACTGACGTAGGGGCGCTGGGCTGACGAGGACATCAGGCCCGCAGCGGCACCGACACCCGCGGCGGGCCACCACCAGCTCAACGTCGCAGGCCCACTCACCCACGTGACGCTGGCCAGCCCCACGACGAAGCTGATGAGCAGGGTCAGCGCCAGCGCTGCCGGGTGGCGCCACCCCGGGAGCGCGCGCACCCTGTCGGCGATATTGCTGTGGGACATGCCGGGATAGTATCCGTGCAGAGACCCGATCGAGTGCCGTCGGGCACCCCGACTCGCGAGGCGCGGGCGGGAGGTCGGATGCCGAGGGGAGAGGGTCTCACGTGCCATCAGTACTCATCGCCGACGACGAGGTCGACCTCGCCCGACTCACGCGTATGCGCCTGGATGCCGCCGGTCTCGACGCCGTGGAGTGCTACGACGGCTCCACCGCGCTGCAGATCCTGCGCGAAAGCCGTCCCGCGGTGGCGATTCTCGACTGGATGATGCCCGGAATGGACGGCCTCGAACTCGCCCGCCTCGTCCGCGCCGACGATGCCCTGAAGAACACTCGCCTGATCCTGATGACCGCCCGCGTGGAGGCCGAGACGGAGGAGGGGTTCGCCGAGCGTCACGGATTCGACGTCGTCCTCATCAAGCCCGTCCCCCGCGCCGATCTCATCGCTACGGTGCTGAGCGAGCTGCAGGCGGCCCGCGTCGGCGCCTGACGCATCCCCTCCCGCGTCTCCCGCGGTCGATCCGCGCCCGGGCCACGCCCCGGATAGATTCGGGGAATGCCGGCCCCCGCTTCCCCGCCCCCGCACGCCGTCGAAGCCCTCGCCGACCGCGTCGAGCGCGCGGCATCCGGATCCGCGCGCTTCCTGCTCGGCATCGCCGGCAGCCCGGGCAGCGGCAAGACGACGCTCGCGGCCGCCCTCGTCGACGAGTTGAACGCCCGCCTCGCCGGGGTGGCGGCCGCTCTGCCGATGGACGGTTTCCACCTCGCCAACGCCACGCTCGACCGTCTCGGGCGGCGCGACCGCAAAGGGGCACTCGACACGTTCGACGGCTGGGGGTTCCTCGCCCTGCTGCACCGGGTGCGGGCCGAGACCGACCGTACTGTCTTCGCACCGAGCTTCCACCGCGCCGTCGACGAGGGCGTCGCGGGCGAGATCGCGATCGAGCCCGCCACACGCCTCGTCGTGGTCGAGGGCAACTACCTCCTCGTCGACGACGGCCCGTGGGCGCTCGTGCGCGATGCTCTCGACGAAACGTGGTTCTGCACCGCTCCCCCGGCGGCGCGCGAGGCGCGCCTGATCGAGCGCCACACGCGCCACGGGCGCACGGTGGAGGCGGCCACCGCGTGGGCGCGGAACGTCGACGGGGGAAACGCCGACCTGATCGAGACGACGCGCGATCGTGCCGACCTCGTGGTGTCCGGCGAGACAGGAGCCGTCGTCGCTCGCACCGCTTGACAGCGACCTCGCAGGCTCGTAGGTTCATTACTCAAGTAACGAACCCAAGGAGTCCGATGCTCGACGACGGCAAGCCGATCTTCCTCCAGATCGCGGAGTCCATCGCCGACGGCGTCCTGGCCGGCAGCTACCCCGAGGGCACACAAGTCCCCTCGACCAACGAACTCGCCGCGTTCCACCGCATCAACCCCGCGACCGTCGGCAAGGGCCTCGGCCTGCTCGTCGATCGCGGCATCCTGCACAAACGGCGCGGGCTGGGCATGTTCGTCAGCGAAGGAGCGCGTCAGCGACTCCGCGACGAACGCACCACCGCCTTCCGCGCCGACTTCGTCGCGCCGCTGCTCGCCGAAGCGCACTCCCTCGGTCTCGATCTTCCCGACATCCACCGCATCATCGACCAGGAAGGGGCCTCGTCATGACACAGCCCGCCATCCGTCTGTCGGGGGTATCGCGACGCTTCCGTCGCACGCTCGCCCTCGACTCCGTGACCGTCGACATCCCCGAGAACGCCATCACCGGGCTCCTCGGCCGCAACGGCGCCGGCAAGACGACGCTCATGTCGATCATCGCCGGCCACGACCGGCCCAGCACCGGCTCCGTCGAGGTCTTCGGCACCGATCCGTTCGAGAACGCCGTGACGATGTCATCCATCAGCTTCGTGCGCGACAACCAGCGCTATCCCGAGGACTTCACGCTGCGCCAGGCGATCGAGGTCGCCCCGCTCTTCCATGCCGGATGGGATGCCGAGGTGGCCGAGCGCCTGATCCACGGCTTCCGACTCCCCCGGAAGACCGCGATCAAGAAGCTGTCGCGCGGGCAGGCCTCCTCGCTCGGGATCGTGCTCGGCCTCGCCTCGCGCGCACCCGTGACGATCTTCGACGAGCCCTACCTCGGACTGGATGCCACGGCCCGACGCTTCTTCTACGACTCGCTCATGCAGGACTACCTCGACCACCCGCGCACGATCCTGGTGTCCACTCACCTCATCGACGAGATGGAGCCCCTGCTCGAGCACGTCGTGATCGTCGATGACGGGCGCCTCGTGCGCACGGCCACGGCGGACGAACTGCGCGGCAGCGCCGTCACGCTGAGCGGACTCACCGCCGCGGTCGACGATCTGGCCGAGGGACGCCGTGTCCTCCAGCGCCGCTCGATCGGCGGTCTCACGTCGCTCGTCGTCGAGACCCGGGCCGACGACGACCTGCGCGCGCAGGTCGCCCGCACCGGCGTCCAACTGACCTCGGCCACGCTGCAGGACCTCGTCGCCGCCTACGGCGTCCAGAACGACACCCGGGAAGGAACCCTCGCATGACCTCCGCCACCGTCACCCGCTCGCGCGGCGCCGCGCCGCTGGATGTCCTGCGCCTGCACTTCGCGCAGCGCGCGATGCTGCTGCGCACCCCGCCGGGCATCATGCTCATCGTGTTCGCGCTCACCGTGATCATCGCGATCATCTTCTGGCGGATCGGCTCGGTCCCTGGCAGCCCGGAGTGGGTGCAGAACAGTCGCAACAACGCGGCGGTCTTCTGGGCGCTGCCCGGATTCTTCGGATGGCTCGGGGTCCAGACCGTGTCACTGACGTTCCCGCTCGCCCTGTCGCTCGGCAGCACCCGTCGCACCTTCGTCTTCGGCACCGTGCTCACCCACGTCGCGCTCTCGCTCTACGTCACCGCCATGCTGCTGGCCCTGCTGGCCATCGAGCTGGCGACGGGGCACTGGTTCTTCGACATCTACATGACCGACGTCACGATCCTCGGCTCCGGAAATCCCGTTCAGCTCGCGGTCACCGCGTTCCTCGGCACGCTCTTCGTCCTCTCGGTCGGCGGCGCCTTCGCCGCCGCCTGGGTGCGGTTCGGAGCACTCGGGCCGATCGGGCTCGCGGCGGCGCTCGTGGTCTCGCTGGGGATCGTCGTGATCCTCCTCGTCCCGATCGCGTCGGCGTTCCAGCCGTGGTGGGTCGCGGCGGCGGCGGGCGTGGTGATCGTCCTCGCCCTCGTGGGGCAGTACTCCTTCCTCCGACGCGCGTCCGTGCGCTGAGGCCACGCGGCGGGTCCCGCTCACCGCGCCGGCGGGACCGGCATGGTGCGATCGAGCGTCCAGCCGTTCTCGTCCACCGCGCCCGCGCCCGGCCGCTCCGCGTCGCGGCGGGCCGCCTCGGCATCCGCGTACATCAGCGAGACGAGGCCGCGCTGCTTCCACAACTGCTCACGTGTGTAGGCGTCCTCGGACATGACGAACGCCCCGCCGCCGGTCCGACGCCGCAGCTCCGCGAGCCAGGCCGCATAGGCGGGATCGGGAAGGGATGCCGCGGGGAACGGCCTCGCCCGAGCGATCAGTCGCTCGGCGATGGCCTGCACCGTCCACGCGGTGCGGCCGTCGCGGAACAGGTCCCATTCGCCGGCGCTGGAGTAGCTCAGCAGCTCAGTGTCTTCGTCGTCGCCGTCCTCTGAGGGCACGTGGATGCGGCACCGCCAGTGCCCCGTGGCGTAGAGGTACGCATCGATCCGGATGCCGTGGTACCCGAGCTCGTGAGCGTGGGCGACCGCCGCGACCAGGGCGAACGGCGGGTGCGAGGGCGCGTCGGCGATATCCGTCATGGTGGTCGACCGTACCCGCCCCTCCGCTCCGGACGGATGCGGGCGCGAGGTCGCTACCCTGACAACGTGACCGTCCATCTCGTTCCCGTCGACGCCGCCGGCACCGACCGGAGCGCTCTGCGCCGCTTCCTCACGACCGAGACGTTCCCGTTCCACGTCGTCGCCCGACCCACCCCGGAACAGGTGGATGCCGCGATCGACGCCGGCGCGTGGGGCGGCGCGGACACCGAAACCCTGTGGATCGACCACCCCGACCACGGCCGGATCGGCGTGCTCCGCCTGCAGGACGTGAACGACCCCACCGTGATGCTCGACCTGCGCCTCGCCGAGCGGTGGCGCGGACGCGGCCTGGGCGCCGAGGCGCTCGACGCGGCAGCCGATCACATCTTCCGGACGCGGCCCTCGGTGCTGCGGTTCGAGGGCCAGACGCGTGCAGACAACGTCGCGATGCGCCAGACGTTCTCGCGCCGCGGCTGGGTGCAGGAGGCGCACTACCGCGACGGATGGCAGATCGAGGGCGGCGAGCCGGTGGCATCCGTCGCCTACGCCCTCGTGCGACGCGACAGGGACTCGCGCGCAGTTCCCGATGCGATCCGGCGGGCGTGGGAGGCCGAGGAGCAGCTGCTCACCCCCGGCGTGCGGTCCGATCCTGCGCGCGTCGCTGCCCTGCTCGCCGAGGGTTTCGTCGAGATCGGGCAGTCGGGACGCCGGTGGACGCGGGACGAGATCGTCGCCGCGCTGGTCGACGAGCCGGGGGTCGGCGACGCCGTCGTCAGCGACCGCGAGGCACGGATGATCGGGCCGGATCTCGTCCTGCTCGAGTACCGTGTGCGGTTCGACGGACGCGACAGCCGCCGCGCGGCGCTGTGGCGTTGTGACCCGGAACCCCGCTGCGTTTTCCACCAGGGCACGGCGATCGGACAGAGCGAGGGCTGACCCCTCCTCCCCCTGTGGACGGTCTCGGCGCGATGTCGGAGGTTCGTGGCAGCATGTGTGCATGCCGGAACGACCACCGCTCTTCGACGATCGCGAGGACGCCGTCCTCACCGACGTCGTCGGTGCGCTGATCGAGAGCGAGCGCGCCCTCGCCGAACTCGAGGCGGCGCGCGTCCTGCAGTTCGCGGCCGCGATGCGTGTCGCCCTGCAGCGGTCGGCGCACCGGCCTCGAGCGGTGCAGGAGCGCGAGATGGCGCTGCGTTCGATCGCGGCCGAGATCGGCGGCGCGCTGCGCTGGAACGACCGCACGGTGCAGCGCCGCCTCGGCGAAGCCCTGCAGCTGGTCGACGACTTCCCCGCGACGCTGCAGGCGCTGTCCGAGGGGCGCCTGAGCCCACGCCACGCCGCGGTGATCCGCGACATCGGCGTCGAGATGGACGATCCCGCCGTGCGGGCGGAGTACGAGCGCCGCGTGGTCGTGCGGGCCGCGAACGACACCGTCGCCGGCACGCGGGCCTTCGCGCGCGCTCTCGTCGAAGAACTGCACCCCGCCTCGATCACCGAGCGCTTCGCACGCGCCGAGCAGCAGCGCCGGGTCTGGATCGACGACGACGTCGACGGCATGGCGCGGCTCGGGGTGCTCGACGGGGCGACGAAGATCCGCGCGATGTACGACCGCCTCACCCGACAAGCGAACGAGATCCGCGCGGTCGCAGGGCCCGCCGCGGACGACGACACCGATCCGGATGCCGTGCACGACCGCCGCGCGATCGACCAGGTCCGAGCCGACCTGCTGTGCGACCTCGTGCTCACGGGCCAGCCGGCGATCGATCCGACCGCCGACTCGCTTCCCGGCGGCCTCGGCGCGATCCGCGCGCACGTCTCGGTCACGGTGCCCGCCCTCACCGCCGTCGGGGCGAGCGACCGCGGCGCGTCGATCGACGGGCTCAGCCCCATCGACGCCGATACGGCGCGGCGGCTCCTGGCCGGCTCTCCCGCCTGGGATCGCCTCGTCACCGACCCGGTCACGGGCACCGTCCTCGCGGTCGACCGCTACCGCCCCTCTCCCGCGCTTCAGCGCTTCGTCCGCGCGCGCGACGTGCACTGCAGGTTCCCCGGATGCCGGCAGCCGGCGCGGCGATGCGAGATCGATCACAACCACGACCACGCCCGCGGCGGACCGACGAGCCGGTGCAACCTCGCGTGCCTGTGCACACGGCATCACACCCTCAAGACCGAGACCCCCTGGGTGGCCCGACAGCTCCCTGACGGGAGCATCGAGTGGACGAGTCCGCTGGGCCGCGTGATCACCGATCATCCCGAGAGATACGTCGCCTTCGTCCCCGAACCGGATCCGCCGCCGTTCTGAGTCGCCCCGGCACGTCCGCCCTCCGCGAACCCCTCTCGCTGCATGAGCCCGACGATGCTTGGCTGGCGACCATGCGACGCATCCTCATCCTCGGCGGCACCGCGTGGCTCGGCCGCGCGATCGCGGCGGCCGCGATCACCGGCGGCGCTGAGGTGACGTGCCTCGCGCGCGGCGACGCCGGCGCCGTCGCTCCCGGCGCCCGGCTCGTCCGCGCGGACCGGAACGCCCCGGACGCCTACGACGGCGTCGGCTATGACTGGGACGAGGTCGTCGAACTCTCGTGGGATCCGCGATTCGTGGCATCCGGTCTCGACGCCCTGGCCGATCGCGCCGCGCATTGGACGCTGGTGTCGAGCGTGTCGGTCTACGCCCGCGCCGACGTCCCCTTCGCCGACGAGACGGCGGAGCTCGTCGACCCCGTCGACCTCGAGCGGTACGCGGATGCCAAAGTGCACGCCGAGCGGATCACCTCGGCGCAAGTGGGCGAACGGGGCCTGCTCGCGAGAGCCGGCCTCATCGTGGGCCCGGGCGACCCCACCGACAGATTCGGATATTGGCCCGCGCGCTTCGCCCGCGGCGGGCGTGTCCTCGCCCCGGCGACGGCGGGGCGTCACGTCCAGGGCATCGACGTGGACGACCTCGCCGCGTGGATCGCGCACGCCGGGCGCGCAGGCACGAGCGGACCCGTCAACGCGGTCGGCGAAGAGGTCCCGCTCTCCGACGTCCTCGCGGCCGCCCGCGACGCGGCGGGCACCGCGAGCGAGACGATCGCCCTCGACGACGACACGCTCGAGTCCCGGGGAGTGGAGCACTGGGCGGGCCCCCGGTCGCTGCCGCTGTGGCTTCCCGCCGACGCGGGAGGCTTCGCGCGGCGCAGTGACGCCGCGTTCCTGGCCTCCGGCGGCGTGCGGCGACCGCTCGCCGAGACGATGCAGCGCACGCTCGCCGATGAGCGGGCACGCGGGATCGATCGCCCGCGACGCGCCGGGCTCACCCCGTCCGAGGAGCGCGAGGTCCTCGAGGGCTGACGGCCGCGGCTACCGGCCGTTGCGATCCGCGGCCGACCGCGGCGGCGCCGACGCGACCTCGAGCCGGTCGAGCCCGCGCAACGACGTCCAGACGAGCTCCTCGCCCTTCGCCGCGTGCTGCGAGGCGCGCACGGCCCGCTCGTCGGCCCACGAGTTCAGTACGTGACCACTGTGGCCCCGCACGTGTTCGAGCACCACGTCGGGCAGCCCCGCCGCACGCCGCGCGTCTCGCGCCGCGATCAGGGCCTCCAGGATGCCGCGGTTCGCGACCGGCTTCTTCGCCGAAGTGACCCACCCGCGCCGACGGTGACCGTCCATCCACGACGAGTACGTGTCGATGGCGTACTTCGAGTCCGCTTGCACGACGAGGTCGCGCACCTCGGCGTGATCGGTGATGGCGTGCAGCAGCCCCAGCAGTTCGCCGATGTTGTTCGTCCCCTCGGGGATCGACCCGGCCGCCCAGTGACCGTCCTCGCCCACCCATGCCCAGCCGGCGGGGCCCGGGTTGCCCTTGCAGGCGCCGTCAGTGGCGACGACGTAGCGATCGGAGGACGCGGACACGGCGGAGCTGCTCATCCCTCTATCCTCGCCGACCGCGGCGGCGGACCCGTCGTCGACGACCCGGATGAAGTGGCGGATGGACTCCGCCCGCTCCGCCCACGTCTTTCCGGGGGACCTCGGCAACATACCGACGACCACGTGGCACCGTGGAGGCCCCTTCCCCGTCAGAAAGCCTGCGCGATGTCCGAACCCACCGCCACGTCCGAGCCCAGCGCCACGTCCGAGCCCAGCGCCACATCCGAGCCCCGTGCCCGCCTGCATCCTGCCGCGATCGCCGCTCTGACCGCTGCCGCCGTGATCATCGTGGCCGCGGTCGGGTTCCTGGCCTGGTTCCTGAACGGCCCGAACGCCGCGGCCGACCCGAACACCGCAGCGACGCAGAAGCTCACGCAGTGGCAGGAGCTGTTCGAGCGGTATCGCGCCGAGCACGGCCAGCTCCCCGACCTGCCCGACGGCGGCTATTGCCTGGGCACCGGGTTCCCGACGGGGAGCGGCGGCACCGCCAACTGTCGCGATTACGACGCGAGCAGCTACTACACCGAGACGGGCAGCGTGCCGCTGATGGAGGCTCTCGCCTCCGTCGGCACGCTGCCCGAAGGAGTATCCGCTCCGGTCGGCGGCACCGTCGGCCCCTACGTGGAGTACCGCGGCGCCGAGGTCACCCTGCTGACCGCCGAAGACGGCGGATGCGTGGCTCCCGCCACCGACGTCTGGAACGACGGCGCCGCCCTCTTCGTCTGCGCGATCACGCTGACGCGCTGACGCCGCGCTCAGCCGGCGCTGTCCGCCTTCTTCCCGCCCGCCTCGAGAACGTCGCCCGCGGGGAGCTCCTGGTGACCGCCGAATTGCAGCCGCATCGCCGAGAGCACCTGGTTGGCGAAGTGGTCCTCCCCGCGCGAAGCGAACCGCTCGAACAGCGACGACGCGAGCACCGGCACCGGCACACCGGTGTCGACGGCAGCCTTCACGGTCCACCGTCCCTCACCGGAGTCGGACACGCGGCCGGCGAGCCCGTCGAGCGTGGGGTTCTGGGCGAGCGCGGCGGCGGTCAGATCGAGCAGCCACGACGAGATCACCGATCCCCGCCGCCACAGCTCGGCGACCTTGGCGGTGTCGATGTCGAACTGATAGAACTCCGGCTCTTCCAGCGGCGCCACCTCGGCGGAGTGCTCGCCCTGGCGCAGGCCCGCGTCCGCGTTGTTCAGCACGTTGAGACCCTCGGCGAGCGCCGCCATGATGCCGTACTCGATGCCGTTGTGGACCATCTTCACGAAGTGCCCGGCACCGGAGGGTCCGCAGTGCAGGTACCCGCGTTCCTCGGCGGTGTAGTCGCCGGTGCGACCGGGCGTGCGCTCGACCTCGCCGGGCCCCGGTGCGATCGTGCGCAGCACCGGTTCGAGGTGCGCGACGGCCTCGTCGTGGCCGCCGACCATGAGGCAGTAGCCGCGTTCCAAGCCGAACACCCCGCCGCTCGTGCCGATGTCGACGTAGTGGATGCCGGTGTCGTTGAGCTTCGCGGCCCGGCGCACGTCGTCGCGGTAGTTGGAGTTGCCGCCGTCGATGATGATGTCGCCCGCCTCGAGGACCTCGGCGACCTCGTCGACGACGCCTCCCGTGAGGCCGGCCGGGATCATCAGCCACACCGCGCGGGGCTTCTCGAGCTTCGCGGCGAGGTCGGCGATGCTCGACGCCCCGATCGCGCCCTCGGCGGCCAGGCCCGCCACGGCATCCTGGTTCACGTCGTAGACGACGCACTCGTGGCCGTCCTTCATGAGTCTGCGGACGATGTTGGCGCCCATCCGTCCGAGTCCGACCATGGCGAGTTGCATCCGTACCCCGTTCGTCGTGGATGGTCGCCGCGATCGGCGGCCCACTCGCGAGTCTAGGAGCGTGGGCGACCCGGCGGCCGCGTCAGCCCTGGAAGTCGTCGGGGTCGACGTCGTCGAGGAACTTCCGGAACTCCTCGACCCGGTCGTCGTCGCCGCGGGTGTCGAACTCCATCGCGCCCTCCGGCACGCCCGCCTCGGCCAGCACGGCCTCGGCGACGAGGATGGGCGCGTCCGTCCGCGCGGCCAGTGCGATGGCATCCGAGGGCCGGGCGTCGATGACGAACGGGCCCCGCGGCGTCGCGAGGTGGATCTCGGCGAAGAACGTGCCTTCGACCAGCCGCGTCACGACGACGCGTTCGACGGATGCCGACAGCTCACGGATCATGACGGCCATGAGGTCGTGCGCGAGCGGGCGAGGGGTGGCCGCGCGCTCGATCGCGACGAGGATCGACATCGCCTCCTGCGAACCGATCCACACCGGCAGGACGATCCCTCCCTCGGCGCCGCCTCCCGGCAGCGGCGCGAGCAGGACGACATGGTGCTGGGCGGAATCCAGGGCCACCCCGAGCACGCGAACCGGGACCATGCCGCCATCGTACGGGGGCCGTGCGGGCGTCCGGTCAGCGCAGCACCCCGAGGGCGCGGGCCGCGGACACCGCCGCGGTCCGCGAGGAGACCCCGAGCTTGGAGAACACGTGGGCCAAATGCGACTTCACCGTGGCGTCGGTGATGTGCAGCCGCGCCGCGACCTCGGCGTTGGAGGAGCCACGAGCGACCAGACGGAGCACCTCGATCTCGCGCGCGGACAGGCTCACCCGCGGCTCGCGGAGCCGTGCCAGCAGGCGCCCCGCGATCGCCGGGGCCAGTGCGCTCTGCCCGGCGGCGGCCGCGCGCACCCCGGCCAGCAGCTCGTGGGGCGGCGCGTCCTTGAGGAGGTAGCCGCTGGCCCCGGCCTCGACGGCACCGAGGATGTCTCCGTCGGTGTCGTAGTTGGTCAGCACGAGCACGTACGGGGGCGCGGCGAGCGCCCGGACCCGGCGCGTCGCCTCGGCCCCGGCGGCCCGATCGCCGAACTGCAGGTCCATGAGCACCAGCTCGGGCGAGAGGTCGGCGGCGAGTGCGACCGCCTCGTCCGGGGTCGCGGCTGCGCCGACCACCTCGATGTCGGGTTCGGCTTCCAGGAGCGCCCGCACCCCGGCGCGTACGACCGGATGGTCGTCGGCGATCACGACCCGGATCACGCGGCGGCTCCGTGGAGAGTGACCGCGACGACGGTCCCCCCGCCCGGCGCGCTCTCGACGACGAGATCGCCATCGAGCTGGTCGACGCGTTCGCGCATCGCCCGCAAGCCGAACGAATCGGTCCCGGATGCCGTCCGCTCGGCGCGGCCCGGATCGAATCCGCGGCCGTCGTCGGCGATCGAGAGCCGCACGTCCGGGCCGTCCTGCTCGAGGGCGACCCGCACGCGGGAGGCATCGGCGTGCTGGGCCACGTTCGCGAGCGCGCCCTGCGCGATGCGCAGCAGCGCCGCCTGGGAGTCCATCGGAAGGGCCGCCTCGGCCGACGTCACCGTCTCGACGTCGATCCCTTCCCGCTGTGCCCACCCCTCGGCCAGCCGCCGCAACGCCGAGCCGAGACCGCGCTCCAGGTTCGGCGGCGCGAGCTCGCGGATGAACCGTCGCGTCTCGGCCAGACCGTCGGCGGCGGTCTGCCGCGCCAGTCGGATGTGCGCGATCCCCGGCCCCGTGGCATCCGCCCGCTCTGCCGCGTGCAGCAGCATCTGAATGCTCGACAGCCCCTGCGCGACGGTGTCGTGGATCTCTCGCGCGAGGCGCGCCCGTTCGGCGAGGACCCCCTGCTCGCGTTCGGTCGCCGCCAGACGGTCGCGGGTCGCGAGCAGTTCCGCGACGAGCGCTTCGCTCTCGGCGCTGCGCCTCTGCAGCGCGCCGTACCCGAGCCCGATGAGCAGCGCGACCCCCGCCCCCACGACGGGTCCGACGACCCCGCCGACGGTGAGGCCGCCGTGCACCGCGAATCCGGCGATCGTGAGGGTGGTCGCGCCCACGACCGCGGCCGGTCCCGCCCATCCGGGCAGCAGGTGCAGGTAGAGGAAGAACAACGGGAAGACGAGGTAGGCCGCCTCGGGCACGAGCCACATCAGCGGTGCCCACACGAAGGTGAGGGCGCACACCCACGCGATGCCTCCGGTTCTGCTGCGCCGACGGGCGATCCCGAGGCCGGCGACGTACACCAGGGCCAAGAGCGCCGCCAGCACGAGCGGCCACGGGGACGCGCCGGTCCAGACGACGCGCACGACGACGAGCGCGAGGAGCCCGGCGAACAGCGCGTGGAGTCCCACGCGCAGCCCCGTGAAGACGGGAGCGAGGGTGCGGTGCGGCATGTCGTCCTCCAGGGTACGGATGCCGGGCGCCCGGCGGATCATCCGAAAGGTGGAGAGGATGTTCGCCCACGTCGGCGATGACCCGCGCGGCCTCCCCGACGAGGGTGGAGGCATCCGGTGAGATCCGCCGGGCGGAAGGAGGCGACGTGTACGTCGCATGGCGCGATCTGCGGTTCGCCCGCGGGCGGTTCGCCCTCATCGGGGCGGTCGTGGCCCTCATCACCCTGCTCGTAGGTTTCCTCTCGGGCCTGACCGGCGGACTGGCGGCGCAGAACGTCTCCGCGGTGCTCGAGCTCCCCGGCGACCGCCTGGTCCTGCAGCCCGTCGACGGCGCCGCGGCGACGTTCACGGACTCCACGATCTCGGATGCCACCGTCGCCGCGTGGCGCGCGGCCCCCGGCGTCGATGCCGTCGACCCGATCGGCATCGCGCAGGGTCGCGCCGAAGGACCCGGCGGCAGCGGCGGAGTGGCGCTCTTCGGGCTCGGTGCGGACTCCGACTCCACCGCCCTGACCGCCCTCGCCCCCGCACGCGACGGCGACGTCGGCCTGTCGGCGGGTGCCGCGAGTGCGCTCGGAGCCGCAGTGGGCGATGACATCACCGTCGCCGGGACGACGTACCGCGTGGCATCCGTCGGGGGCGACGCCTGGTACAGCCACACGCCGGTCGTCGCGCTGACCACGTCGGCGTGGGCCGCGCTGGACACGCGGCTGGGCGGCTCGGGCGCGGCCACGATCCTCGGCGTGAGCGGATCGCCCGCGTGGGACGACGTCGCGGCGCAGACCGGCACCACCGCGACCGGGACGCTCGCCAGCCTCACCGCGTTGCCGACCTTCCGGTCCGAGATCGGCTCACTGGCGCTCATGATCGCGATGCTCTTCGGGGTCTCGGCCCTCGTCGTCGGCGCGTTCTTCACGGTCTGGACCATGCAGCGAGCGGGCGACATCGCCGTCCTCAAGGCGCTCGGGGCGAGCACACCCGCGCTGGTGCGCGATGCACTCGGTCAGGCGTTGATCGTCCTGATGGTCGGCGTCGGCGTCGGCATCGGCCTCACCGCGCTCCTGGGCGCCGCGGCCGGCGGAGCGCTGCCGTTCGTCCTGAATCCCCTCACGACCCTCGCCCCGGGCCTGGCGATGATCCTGCTCGGCACTCTCGGCGCGGCCGTGTCGCTGCGCACCGTCACGAACTCCGATCCCCTCACCGCACTCGGGAGCACACGATGATCCTTCTCGACGACGTCACCCTCACCTACCCCGACGGCGATTCGCGCGTCACCGCGGTCGACCGCGTGACCCTCGAAGGCCGCCCGGGCATCGTGACCGGCATCACCGGCCCGTCGGGGTCGGGCAAGTCGAGCATCCTCGCGATCGCCGCCACCCTCGTACGGCCCGACTCCGGTCGGGTGCTCGTCGACGGGACGGATGCCACGACCCTCAGCCGCGCCGAGGCCACCACGCTGCGCCGCGAGAAGATCGGCATCGTCTTCCAGCAGCCGCAATTGCTCCCGGCGCTGACCGCGCGCGAGCAGGTGCGTGTCATGGCCGAGCTCGGCGGACGCGGGACCCGGGCACGCCGCGCCGCGGTGCGGGCCCGCGTGGACGATCTCCTGGATGCCGTGGGGTTGATCGATCAGGCCGATCGTCGGCCCGCGCAGCTCTCGGGCGGCCAACGTCAGCGCATCGCGATCGCCCGTGCCCTCGTGCACGAGCCGCGCGTGCTGCTGGTCGACGAACCGACGAGCGCCCTCGACCGTCAGCGCGGGGCCGCGATCATGGAGCTGCTCGCCCGACTGACCCGGGAGCGCGGGACGGCGACGCTGCTCGTGACGCACGACCTCGTCCACGAGAGCGCGCTCGATGAGACCGTCGAAGTGGTCGACGGGACGGCGCGCCCCGCGGGTCTCACCAGCCGAACGTGTTGAACCACTCGCGGCGCTGATCGGCCTCGGCGCGCGTGGGGTCTCCGCGCCAGCTGTCGTGCGGGGTCAACACTCCGCTCTCGAGCGAGACGAAAGCCCAGCACACGGGGCAGAGACCTCGACCGTCGGGGAAGCCGTCGTCGAGCGTCGCGGCGGGCGGTGCCGGTGTGCCCGCGCCGGAGCATTCCGGCGGATCGGCCTGCAGGTCGTTCCAGAGCAGAGACCCGCCACGGCGGTGGTGCAGACCGCGGTGGCCCTTCTCACGCGTGCAGATCTCTCCCATTCGGCGACTCAGGCACAGCCTGCGCGCCGCGCCGGGCAGGGCGGCCAGCGTTCGCGTCATCCTTCGATTCTCGTCGCTGCGCGCGAACGGGGGGCAGATGCGCGATACGGACGGGACGGTGGGGTCCGGTGGGGAAGGGATCGGCGGTCATCGGCGACCACCTCCGGCGAGTCGGGAAAACATGTCGACCTCCTGGTGCTTCGACACTGCGTCAGTGCGCGAACCTCACCGAGGGGGTTGACTCTTCCCGGAAGGGTGCTACATCGCGGAGCGCGTCTCCCGACCGGCGTGACGCAGGACGGTATCGACGGCGGCGTGGAAGGTGAGGTGCTGGGCGACCTCGACCGCGCGGTCGTACCGCGTGCCCCCGAGGGCCACGAACACGGCCCCGACGACCTCGATGTACCCGACGATCCGTCCGTCGCGGGCGACCTCGTAGAGATCGAGATCGATGCGGGTCCAGGGGATCTCGGTGACGGGAAGCGCGGCGGGCGCGGCATCTTCGGCGGTACGTGCGGCGACGTTCGAGATCGGCTCCGGGCGACCGACGGGAATGTCCATGACCATGAGGGCTCCTTCTTCGTCCGGGGCCCTCTCAGCGTGCGCCGAAATCCCGCCCGCCGCCCCAGGGTTGACGGATCAGCGAGGGGAGGATACGCACGTCAGCGGGTCGCTCGGACGGGACGCCCCCGACGGGGACGCTCGTCCGACAGGTCGAAGGGCACGGCGTCCGCGGCCATCCGCTCGACCTCGTCGAGGAAACGCAGATCCGCCTCGAGTCGCACCCGGCGAGCGGCGGCCACGACCGCGCGGGCGACGGCATCCATGCTCTCGTCGTCGGGTTCGGGCTCGGCGAGGGCGCCGCGGACGGCCGCCCGCTGCGCGGCGATCATCGGGCCCACTTCTGCTCCGGGGAGGGTGAGGGCCAGCGCGATGCGCAGGGCGACGTCGTCCCGCCGCTCGGTCGAGGATGCCGAACCCAACCACGCCCGAGCCTGGAGGCGACCCGCCGCCGTCACCCGCCACAGCACGCGGCCGTCGTCGTCCGCGCCGCGCCGCTCGACGAGACCGTCCCGCTCGAGCCGCTCGAGGGTCGTGTAGACCTGACCCACGTTCACCGAAGCACCGGTGCGCCGCAGGTACTCGGAGCGCAATTGCGAGCCGTAGCAGTCGCCGCGATCGAGGATCGCTAGCAGGCTTTGACGCACGGACATAGGGCCCTCCGACCCGCCAGGAATGGTGTTCCGAGTATATGGTTCGATGCCGAGTGATCGTCCCGGCACGCTCCACCGCGCGGGAGTAGCCTGTGGTCCGACCACACAGTAGGTCGTTGATCGGAGGCATCCCGTGGAGTGGCTCGACCCCCTCATGCTCGCTCGGTGGCAGTTCGGACTGACCACCCTGTACCACTTCCTGTTCGTGCCCCTGACGCTCGGAATGTCGCTCGTCGTGGCGATCTTCCAGACCGTCTGGTACCGCACCGGCGATGTGAAGTGGCTGCACCTGACCCGCTTCTTCGGCAAGATCTTCCTCATCAACTTCGCCATGGGCGTCGTGACGGGAATCGTGCAGGAATTCCAGTTCGGCATGAACTGGTCGGCGTATTCCCGCTTCGTCGGCGACGTCTTCGGCGCTCCCCTGGCCTTCGAGGGGCTTCTGGCCTTCTTCCTCGAGGCCACGTTCATCGGCCTGTGGATCTTCGGGTGGGACAAGCTCCCCCGCCTCGCCCACCTCGGCACCATCTGGATGGCCACGCTCGGGGCGACGTTCTCGGCGTACTTCATCATCGCCGCCAACGCCTTCATGCAGAACCCGGTCGGCTATCAGATGGCCGCCGACGGCGGCCGCGCCGAGCTCGTCGACTTCTGGGCGATGCTCACCAACCCCGTCGCCCTCGCGGCGTTCCCGCACACGATCTTCTCGGGCTGGATGTTCGCCGCGATGGTCGTCGTCTCCATCTCCGCCTGGCACCTGGCCCGCGGACGGAACGTCGAGATGATGCGCGCACCGCTGCGTTTCGGGCTGTGGTCCACCGTCGTGTCGTTCGTGCTCGTCGCGATCGCCGGCGACCAGTTGAGCCTGGTGATGGTGGCCACCCAGCCCATGAAGATGGCCGCGGCCGAAGCGACGTTCAACACCGTCTGCGGGGCGAACGCCTCGTTCTCCATCTTCACGTTGGGAACCCCGGACGGCACGAGCGAGCTGTTCTCCATCCGGGTGCCGTTCCTGCTCAGCATCCTGTCCACGCACTCCTTGGACGGCTGCGTCGAAGGCATCAACGACCTGAACACGATGTACAGCCAGCAGATGTTCCCGCAGTTCGCCGATCAGGTCGACGGCAACTTCGCCCCCGTCCTGTGGGTGACCTACTGGGCCTTCCGGTGGATGATCGCCCTCGGCGGTCTCGCCACCCTGATCAGCGTGGTGGGCCTGTGGGTCACGCGGAAGAAGGCGACCCGCCCCGTGGCGCCGTGGATGTGGCGCGTGGCGATCTGGGCGGCACCCCTGCCGCTGCTGGGCAGCCTCGTCGGCTGGGTCTTCACCGAGATGGGCCGCCAGCCCTGGATCGTCTTCGGCCTCATGCTCACCGAGGACGGCGTCTCGCCCAGTGTTCCGGGCTGGAGCGTCCTGATCTCGCTCGTCGCCTTCACCGCGATCTACGCCGCGCTGGCCGTGGTCGAGTTCGGACTCATCAAGAAGTACGCGCAGAAGGGTCCGGACCCGCTACCCGACCCGAACGCCCCGCGCGAGCCCGATTCCCTCGAGAACACCCCGACGACCGTCTACTAGGAGCACAGTCATGGACCTCGCATACCTCTGGTTCTGGATCGTCGGATTCCTCTTCATCGGCTACTTCGTCCTCGACGGATTCGACTTCGGCGTCGGAATGTCGTTGCCGTTCCTCGGCAAGGACGACATCGCCCGCCGGCAGATCATCAACACCATCGGCCCCGTGTGGGACCTCAACGAGACCTGGGTGATCGTCGCCGGTGCGGCGCTGTTCGCCTCGTTCCCGGAGTGGTACGCCACCCTCTTCAGCGGCTTCTACCTGCCGCTCCTGCTGATCCTCCTCGCGCTCATCGCCCGCGGTGTGTCGTTCGAGTACCGGCACCAGCGGGACTCGCTGAAGTGGAAGCGCGGATTCGACCGGATGATCGTGATCGGATCGGCCGTCCCGGCCCTGCTGTGGGGTGTGGCGTTCGCGAACATCGTGCAGGGTGTGCCCCTGGATGCCAACCACGAGTACGTCGGAACCCTGTTCACGCTGCTGAACCCCTACGGCCTCCTCGGTGGCGTCGTGACCCTGCTGCTGTTCTTCACGCACGGCGTCTACTTCGTCGCGCTGAAGACCGACGGACAGGTGCGCACCGATGCCCGGGCGCTCGCGAAGACCTCGGGACTGCTCACGATCGTCGCCGCCGCGGTGTTCCTGGTCTGGACGATCATCCAGGCCGCCAACAATCAGGCTCCGCTGCTCCTCGGCGTCGTCGCCCTCTCGGGCATCGCGGCGCTCGCGCTCATCGGGTCCTGGGTGGCCAACCTCCGCGATCGCGAGGGAACGGCCTTCACCCTCGGCGCGATCACGATCGTGACCGCCGTGGCGGCTCTCTTCTTCGCCCTGTTCCCGAACGTCATGCCCTCGACCCTCGAAGCCGGCTCGGGCCTGACGATCGAGAACGCCTCCAGCACCGACTACACGCTGACGATCATGAGTTGGGCGGCGCTCATCTTCCTGCCGATCGTCCTGGCGTATCAGAGTTGGACCTACTGGGTGTTCCGCAAGCGCGTCACCCGCGCCCGCATCGAGAAGGCCGCGCTGGTGGCGCATTGACCGACACGACCCGGGTGCGCCCCGTCGACCCCCGACTGGTGCGATACGCCTCTGCCTCCCGCGGCTTCTTCGCGGTGAGCGCGGCGATCGTTCTCGCCCAGTCGGGGGTCGTCGTCGGATTTGCCTGGACGCTGACCTCGGCCCTGGTCGGCGCGATCGACGAGCGTCCCCTCGGCGATCTGTCCGGCTTGCTCGCGGCCGCCGTGCTGCTCGTCATCGTGCGCAGCCTGCTGGTCGCGGCATCCGAGCGGGTCTCGGCCCGCGGCGCCGCAGCCGCATCGCTGCAGTTGCGCGAACGTCTCGTCGGGGCCGTGGCGGCCCTCGGTCCGGGCTGGCTCGCGCGACGCAACGCCGCCTCGCTGTCGGTGACGGCGGGCCACGGCCTCGAGGCGCTCGACGCGTATTTCGGCCGCTACCTCCCGCAGCTGGTGGCGACCGCGATCACGACGCCGATCCTCATCGGCGCGATCACGCTCGCCGATCCCCTCTCCGGGCTCATCGTCGTGCTGACGCTGCCGCTCATCCCGCTGTTCATGGTGCTCATCGGGCTCGCGACCCGGACGGTGCAGAAGAAGCAGTACGGCACGCTCGGGCGCCTCGCGGCCCGGTTCGCCGACACCGTCGAGGGACTCGGCACGCTCAAGGCGTTCGGTCGCGAGCACCGCGCCGCCGACACGATCGAGCAGACCACCCGCGACTACAAGCGCGAGACGATGACGGTGCTGCGCGTGTCGTTCCTCTCGGGCTTCGCCCTGGAGTTCCTGGCATCCATCTCGGTCGCGATCATCGCCGTCACGATCGGGTTCCGCCTGCTCGCGGGCGACCTCAGTCTGCTCGTGGGGCTCTTCGTGCTGCTGCTGGCGCCCGAGGCGTACTTGCCGCTGCGCCAAGTGGGCGTGCAGTTCCACGCGGCATCCGAGGGCGTCGCCGCGACCGAGGAGATCTTCGACGCGCTGGATGCCGCGCGCACCGCCGACGCGACCGAGGACTCGGACTCCCCCCGCGGCTCGACCGTCGAGCTGCGCGAGGTGCGGGTCGACCGCGGCGCACACGCGATGCCGAGGGTGTCACTGTCGGTCGGTCCGGGCGAGGTCGTGCTGCTGACCGGTCCGAGCGGCGCCGGCAAGTCGAGTCTCGTCGCGGCGCTCCTGGGCTACGCCGACCACGAGGGCGAGGTGCGCGTGGACGGTCGCCGGGTCGCCCACGCGCGCGACACCGTCGCGTGGGCGGGCCAGCGTCCCGGGCTGGTCTCCGGAACCGTGGCCGAGAACGTCGCGCTGGGCTCCGACGCCGACAGCGCGACCATCGCACGGGCCCTCGCCGATGCGGGGGCGTCCGACCTCGACCCCGCGACGACACTCGGCGCCGGTGGCTCGGGTCTCTCCGGTGGCCAGGCCCAGCGCGTCGCGGTCGCCCGAGCCCTCTACCGTTCGCGCCTCGCCGGCACGCGCGTGCTCGTCCTCGACGAGCCCTCGAGCGCCCTGGATGCCGAGACCGAGGCGCACGTGTGGCGCACGGTGCGGGCGGAGGCCGACGCGGGCGCCGGTGTCCTGCTGGTGTCGCACCGCGTCTCGGCCCGTGCCATCGCCGATCGCGTCGTGGACCTCGGAGTCCTCTCGTGAACGCCCGGGCCCGCGGCATCCTGGGCTCGGCGATGCCCTCGCGTCGTCGATTCGCCCCCGCCGTGCTCTCGGGATTCGGCACCGCCGGGAGCGCCGTGGCGCTTCTCGCGGCGAGCGCGTGGCTCATCGCGAGGGCCGCGGAGCAGCCGCTCGTGATGTACCTCTCCGCCGCGGTCGTGGGTGTGCGGGCCTTCGCGCTGTCGCGCGGGGTGTTCCGCTACCTGGAGC
The DNA here is from genome assembly GCF_005774735.1 of Microbacterium sp. 5K110. Lineage (GTDB taxonomy): Bacteria > Actinomycetota > Actinomycetes > Actinomycetales > Microbacteriaceae > Microbacterium. The sequence continues at coordinate 28,852 of NZ_VBUM01000016.1, forward strand.
GACTCACGGGGCACGACGCCGCGCTCGACCGACTCGCCGGGGTGCGGGCCGACCTCGTGCGCGAGCTCGTCCCCCTCGCGCCCGACGGGCTGGCCCGTGCCCGGCGCGGAGGGCTGCTCTCGGGCCTCGTCGACGACGTCGAAGAGCTGCAGAACCTCCCTTTGCGCGTCGTGCTCCCCCTGTCGGTCGCGGCCGTCACCGCGCTGGCGGCGGTCGGGTTCACGGCGTTCGTGTCGTGGCCGGCCGCGCTCGCCCTCCTCGGGTGCCTGATCGTCGCGTTCGCGGTGTCGGTCGGGCTCGGCTGGGCGGCGGGATCCCGCGCGGAACGGTCGATCGCGCCGCTCCGGGCGGCGGTGGCCGACGCCGTGCACGATCTGCTGACGAACCTCGACGTGCTCACCGCCTACGGGGCGGTGGATGCCGCGCGCGAGCGCGTGCGCCTCGCCGACGCCGCGCTCCGCCGGGCGGTCGTGCGCCGCGGGACCGCGCAGGGATTGACCTCGGGCACGGTGTCGGTGCTCGCCGGGCTCGCCTCGCTCCTGGCGCTCGTCGTGGCCGCTCCGGCCGTGACGGGCGGGACGCTGTCGGGCCCGGGGCTCGCCGTCGTCGTCCTGCTGCCGATGGCCGTCTTCGAGGTGTTCGGCCCTGTCCCCCTGGCGCTGGCCTCGTGGCGGCAGGTGCGCGCCGCGGCCGAGCGCATCGCCGAGGCCGTCCCGGCGGAGATCCCCGACGGCCTCCCCCGCGACGAGCCGGCCCCGACCGGCATCGCCCCGGCCCTGGGCTCGGGCATCGAGCTCCGCGACGTGGACGCGCACTGGCCCGCGCGCTCGGACGCCGCACTCGAGGACACCGGCCGCATCACCGACGTGACGTTGCGGGTGGGTCCGGGTGAACGCGTGCTCGTGACCGGCCCGAGCGGCGCGGGGAAGACGACGCTCGCGCACGTCCTGGCACGCTTCCTCGACTACGGCGGCTCCTTCACCGTCGGCGGCATCGAGGCGCGCTCCCTGTCCGGAGACGACCTGCGCCGCACGATCGGCCTCGTCGAGCAGTCGCCGTTCCTGTTCGACGAGTCGGTGCGCCAGAACCTGCTCTTCGCGCGCGACGACGCCACCGACGACGACGTGCGCGCCGTGCTCGCGCGAGTCGGCCTGGACGCCTGGGTCGCCGAGCGCGGCGGACTCGACGCCCGCGTCGGCGACCGGGGTGCCCTCGTCTCGGGCGGGCAGGCGCAGCGCCTCGCCCTGGCCCGCGCGCTGCTGCGCGACTTCCCCGTCCTCGTGCTCGACGAGCCCACCGCGGGCGTCGACCCGGCGGCATCCGACGTCCTGCTCCGCGATCTGCTCGGCGCCGTCGGCCGCGATCGCGCCGTGCTGCTGGTGTCGCACGTCGACGTCCCCACCGAGCTCGTCGACCGGGTGGTACGGCTCGAGGACGGGCGGGTGCTGGTCGGCTGACGAGCGATCAGGATGCCGCGACGAACCGTACGTGCGCGGGGGCTAGCCGCACTTCCACTCGGGTGCCGGGAGTGAGACCCGCGGCCGCGGTGACGTCGAGCTCCGCGACCCCCGCGTCGGTGACGACGCGCACGCCCCTCGGCGTCGGTTCGAGGTACGAGACGGTCGCCGTCCACGCGCCGATGCCGGGGGCGTCTGCGGGCTCGGACCCCACCCGCACGTCGGATGCGCGGTAGACCGCGGCGAGCGGGGCGCCGTCGACCGCCGCGACCGTCCGCGACCCGGCATCCGCCGCTTCGAGGCGCACTCCCCCGGCCGCGAACCCGCCGCCGTCGGCGCGACCGACGAGCCGTTCGAGACCCGCGATGCGCGCCGCGACGTCGGTCGCCGGAGCGCTCAACACCTCGCGCACCGCGCCCTGCTGCGTGACGCGCCCACGCTCGACGATGACGAGACGGTCGGCGAGGGCCGCGGCATCCACGGCGTCGTGGGTGACCGCGACCGTCGTGACGCCCGCGAGCGCATCGCGCAGCATCGCGCGGATCTCCGACGCGGTCACGGCGTCGAGGGCGACGAGCGGCTCGTCGAGCAGCACGACCCGCGGCCCCGCGGCCAGGGCCCGCGCCACCGCGACGCGCTGCTGCTCGCCGCCCGAGAGCTCGGCGGGGCGCCGGCCGCCGGTTCCGGGGAGCCCCACGCGCGCGAGCCACGCGTCGGCATCGGCACGGGCGTCGGATGCCGCGACCCCCGCGGCGCGCGGACCGAACGCGACGTTCTCGCGAACGGGGAGGTGGGGGAACAGGCGCGCGTCCTGACCGAGGAGCACGATGCCGCGATGCATCGGGGCGGTACGCACGCGCGGCCGCGCGGTGCGGTCGAGCACGCGACCGTCGACCGAGATCTCGCCGTCGTCGAGGGGCTGGAGTCCCGCGAGCGCCGCGAGGAGCGTCGACTTGCCGGCACCGCTGCGTCCCATCACCGCGACGGTCTCGCCGGGCGCCACGTCGAGCGCGAGGTCGACCGCGAACTCGCGCCGGCGCACGACGACGCGCGCCGACAGCACGGCCGTCATGCGGGAGTCCCCGTCGGGCGCCAGCCCCGCACCAGGAGCAGCACCGCGATCGCGGTGACCAGCAGCAGCAGAGCCAGCGCCACGGCGGTGCCCTGCGATACCCCCGCCCCGTTGAAGGCGGTGTAGATCGCGAGGGGCATCGTCTGGGTGACCCCGGGGCGGTTTCCGGCGAACAGGGCGGTGGCCCCGAACTCCCCGATCGCACGGGCGAAGCACAGCACGACGCCCGCGACGATCCCGGGGGCGGCGAGCGGCAGCGTGACGCGGCGCAGGATCGTCGCCCGCGAGGCGCCGAGCGACGCGGCCGCGCGCTCGAACTCCACGCCGGTGCTGCGGAGCGCCCCCTCCACGGCCAGCACGAGGAACGGCAGCGCGACGAACACCTGCGCGAGCACCACGGCGGCGGTCGTGAACGGCAGGCCGAGGCCACCGAACCACCCGGTGCGCCCGAACAGGTAGAGCAGCGCCACTCCCCCGACCATCGGCGGCAGCACGAGCGGCACCGTGACGAGGGCCCGAAGGACCGCGGCGGCGCGGGGGGAGCTGCGGGCGATCACGAGGGCGAGAGGGATGCCGACGACCGCGCACACCGCCGTCGCCACGGCCCCGGTCCCCAGCGACAGCCCGAGGGCGGCGAGCGCGGCCGGTGACGTCACGTCGGCGACGAGGGAGGCCCACTGCACGCGCGCGACGAGCGCCGTGAGCGGGACGAGGAGGAACAGCAGCCCGGCCGCCGCCGGCACGATCAGCCAGCGCGGGACGTAGCCGGCACCCGTGCCGCTCACGGCGCGCGGAATCCGGCGTCGGCGAGGATCGCCTGCCCGCCCGCCGACAGCACGAAGTCGACGTAGGCCTCCGCCGCGATCGGGTTCGGGGCGTCCGCCAGTGCCGCGATCGGGTAACGGTTGACGACCGCGTCGGCCCCGGCCGGCACGACCGCCTCCACGTCCGCGCGGCCGACGACGTCGGTGGCGTAGACGAGTCCGGCATCCGCTTCGCCCGCCGCGACCTTCGTCAGCACGGCGGTGACGTTCTGTTCGACGCTCGCGGGAGTGACGCCCACTCCGGCATTCCCCAAGAGCGTGGCCGACGCCGCCCCGCACGGGACCTCGGGCGCGCACAGCACGGTCGTGACGCGGGCGAGGTCGGCGAGGGTCGCGACCCCGCCGGGGTTGCCCGTCGGCACCGCGATGACGAGGGTGTTCCCCGCGAACACGCGCGGATCGGGGGCCTGTGCCGCGACCTTGGCCATGTTCTTCTCGTCGGCGGAGGCGAAGACGTCCACGGGTGCCCCCTCGCCGATCTGCGTCGCGAGGGTGCTCGACCCGTCGTAGACCGTCTGCACGGTGACACCGGGGTGCTCGGCCTCGAACGCGCGGGCGATCTCATTGAAGGAGCGCTGCAGCGACGCGGCGGCCGAGACCTCGACGGTGCCCGAGAGCGCACCCGCGGAGGCCGCCGGGGCCGGGGTCTGCGCGGCGCACGCGGCGGCGAGGACGACGACGGCGCCGAAGAGGGCGAGCACGGCGGCGGGACGACGCATGAGGGGTCCTTTCCGCAGAGCCCGGGGCCCGCGGCATCCAGTATTCCGCATGTGCGGATACTCGGGCGCCTTCAGTGTCGCTCGCGCGGAGTTTCCACGGTCACGACGGTCGCCTTGACGGATGCCACGGCGAGGGCACCGGGAACGAGCGCGAGCTCCTCGGCGGCCTCGGCCGACATGAGCGAGACGACCCGGTGCGGCCCGCACTGCAGGTCGACCTGCGCCATGACGCCGTCGATGCGCACGCGCGTGACGATCCCGACGAAGCGGTTGCGAGCGCTCGAGGAGACGCCGGTGGGATCGTCGGGCTCGTCCGCGAGCGCGACGGCGCGGGCGGCGAGCGCCTCGCCGGGGATCTCGACGGGCGACGTCCCGGTCGTCGACAGCAGTCCCTGGTCGATCCACCGGCGCACGGTGTCGTCGCTGACCCCGAGCAGACCGGCGGCGGTCGCGATCCGGTACGTGGTCGTCATGCCCCGACGCTAGCGCCCACGGCGGCCCCCGACGGCCCCGGCTCGCCTAGGCTCGATCCATGGATGGCGTGCGCGAGACCGGGGCACCGCGCGACGGCGGGCTGCTCGACCGATTCGGTCGCGTCGCCCGCGATCTGCGCGTGTCGGTGATCGACAAGTGCAACCTGCGCTGCACGTACTGCATGCCGGCCGAGGGGCTTCCCTGGATGCCGCAGACGCAGCTCATGACCGGCGACGAGATCGCGCGGATCGTCCGGGTGGCCGTGCGCTCGCTCGGCGCCGAGGAGTTGCGGCTCACGGGCGGCGAACCTCTCGTGCGCAAGGATCTCGAAGACGTCATCGCCCGCATCCGTGCCGACAACCCCGACCTGCCGATCTCGATGACCACGAACGCCGTGGGGCTGGACCGCCGGGCGCAGGCCCTGAAGGACGCGGGGCTCACCCGTCTCAACGTCTCGCTCGACACCCTGCACCCCGAGACCTTCGCCGAGCTCACCCGCCGCCCCCACCTCGACAAGGTGCTCGCGGGACTCCAGGCGGCCCGCGCGGCGGGCCTCGGCCCCATCAAGATCAATGCGGTGCTGCTGCGCGGCATCAACGACACCGAGATCGTTCCGCTCGTGGACTGGGCCGTGACGAACGGCTTCGAGATGCGCTTCATCGAGGACATGCCCCTCGACGGCGACCGGGCGTGGACCGAAACGCAGGTCGTGCCCGCGCGAGAGATCCGCGCCGCCCTCGAGCAGACGTTCGACCTCGCCGCCGACCCGCGCGGACGCGGGGCCGCCCCTGCCGAACGCTGGGAGGTGCGGCGTGCGGGCGACAGCACCCTCGCCGGGCACGTCGGCATCATCTCGTCGGTGACCGAGCCGTTCTGCGCGGCCTGCACGCGCACCCGCGTCACCGCCGACGGGCGGATCCGTTCCTGCCTCTTCTCGCACGAAGAGACCGACCTGCTCACCGCGCTCCGCGACGGGGCGAGCGACGAGGACCTCGCGCAGATCTGGCGCGAGGCAATGTGGCGCAAGCCCCGCGCGCACGGCTCCGACCGCGTCGGCCTCGCGCGCGCCGATTTCATCCAGCCGGAGCGCACGATGAGCGCGATCGGCGGATGAGGCCGCTCGTCGACCCGGTGGCCTCGCTCGCCCCCGAAGAACTCATCCGCACCGCCCGGCACGCCGTCCTCTCCGGGATCGGCGAAGAGGGGCAGCGGCGTCTCGCCGCCGCGCGCATCGCCGTCGTCGGCGCGGGCGGCCTCGGCTCCCCCGTGCTGCTCGCCCTCGCCGCGGCCGGGATCGGCGAACTCGTCGTGATCGACGACGATGTCGTCGAGCGCACCAATCTGCAGCGGCAGCTCCTCCACCGCGTCGACGACATCGGCATCCCCAAGACCACCTCCGCCGCCCGCGCGGTGCGCGATCTCTCCCCGCTCACCCGCGTCCGTGAGGAGAACCGCCGACTGACCCCCGACAACGCGCGGGAGCTCCTCGCCGGCGCGCACGTCGTCATCGACGGCAGCGACACGTTCGACACCCGCAGCGCCGTGGCCTCCGCCACCGACGAGCTCGGGATGCCGCTGGTGTGGGGCGCCGTGCAGGAGTGGTCCGCGCAAGTGACGGTGTTCTGGTCGCGGCCCCCCGCGGGGCACTCCCCCGTCGCCCTGTCCGACGTGTTCCCCGCGGACTCCGTCGGCGAGCCGCCCACGTGCGCGCAGGTCGGGGTCCTGGGTTCGCTGTGCGTCCAGGTGGGCGGGCTCCTCGCGACCGAGGCGATCAAGCTCGTCACGGGCGCCGGCGATCCGCTCCTCGGGCGCATGGCGATCATCGACGCCCTGCGCGCCCGCCACGACATCGTCCCGCTCGTCGCCCGGAGGACCCCGTGACCGATCTGATCACCGTCGAAGAGCACCGCGCCCGTGTGCGGGCCGCCGTGACCGTGCTGCCCGTCGAGACGGTGCGCCTGGCCGACGCCGCGGGGCGGACGCTCGCCGCCGACGTCGGCGCCCGTCACGACCTCCCCGGCGACGACAACTCGTCGATGGACGGGTTCGCCGTGCGCTTCGCCGACGTCGAGCGGGCGGATGCCGCGCACCCGGTGTCGCTGCGGGTCGTCGGCGATCTGCCGGCGGGGTCGGCCGAGAACCCAAGCTTCGGTCCCGGCGAGGCCGTGCGCATCATGACGGGCGCACCGGTGCCGTCCGACGCCGACACGATCGTGCCGTTCGAGGACACCGCCGGAGGCCTCGCCGACTCCCTCGGCACCGTCGAGGTGCACCGCGCACCGTCCGCCGCGGGGGCGTTCATCCGTCGCCGCGGCGGAGACGTGCGCACCGGTGACGTCGTGCTGTCCGCGGGCGAGCGGCTCGGCCCCTTCGCTCTCTCGGCGGCCGCCGCCGCGGGCGTCCCCGAACTCGAGGTCCGCCGACGCCCCCGCGTCGCGGTCGTGTCGACCGGGAGCGAACTCGTCGCCCCCGGCGCCGTGCCGGGCCGCGGACAGACCCCCGACTCGAACACGACGTTGCTCGCCTCCCTGGTCGCCGACGCCGACGCCGAGGTCACGGTCTTGGCATCCGTCCGGGACGACGCGAGCGCGATCGAGGCCGTGCTGGAGCACGCGGCCGACGCCGACGTCGTGGTCTTCAGCGGCGGAGTGAGCGCGGGCGCGTACGAGCCCGTCCGCCAGGCGCTGTCGGCGCGCATCGTGTTCTCCCGGGTGGCGATGCAGCCCGGCAAACCGCAGGCGTTCGGAGTCCTCGACGACGGCCGACTCGTGTTCGGACTGCCCGGCAACCCGGTGAGCGTCGCGGTGTCGTTCGAGGTGTTCGTGCGCCCGGCGCTCCTCGCGTTGCAGGGCCGCACGGTGACCGACCGACGGATCGCCCGACTCACGGCATCCGAGGCCTGGACGACGCCGCCCGGTCGTCGCCAGTACCTCCCCGCGGTGATCGACCTCGTCGGCGGCACCGTGCGTCCCGCCACCGCCGGCGGATCCGGATCGCACCTCGCCGCCTCGCTCGCGCGTGCGGAGGCCTTCGCGATCGTGCCCGCCGAGGTGTCGACCGTCGCCGTCGGCGATCCCGTCGATGTCATGCTGATTCCATGACCTTCACCCACCTGGATGCCGCGGGCCACGCCCGTATGGTCGACGTCACCGCCAAGCAGCCCACCGTCCGGACCGCCACCGCCCGCGGCTTCGTCCGCTGCGCCCCCGAGGTCGTCGCCGCCCTGCGCGACGGCACCGCGCCGAAGGGCGACGTGCTGGCCGTGGCGCGGATCTCCGGCATCCAGGCCGCGAAGTCCACGCCCGCGCTCCTTCCCCTCGCGCACGTCATCGGCGTGCACCGCGCCTCGGTCGATCTCGCGATCGTCGACGACGGCGTCGAGATCGAGGCGACCGTCGGCACCGCCGACCGCACGGGTGTCGAGATGGAGGCGCTCACGAGCGTCTCGGTCGCCGCGCTCGCGATCGTCGACATGGTGAAGGGCATGGACAAGGGCACGTTCATCGAGAACGTGCGGATCGTGGCGAAGACCGGGGGCAAGTCCGGCGACTGGCACCGCCCGGGAGAGCCCGCGTGAGCGTGCGGGTGCGCTACTTCGCCGCCGCCGCCGACGCGGCGGGGACGGATGCCGAGGACCGCGACGAGCCGACCCTGCTCGCACTGCGCGCGGCGATCGTGGCCGACCACCCCGAGCTCGGCGGCATCCTGGATCGCTGCGCGGTGCTCGTCGACGGCGAGCGTCGAGACGACGACGCTCCACTGGCCGGCGCGACCCACGTCGACGTGCTGCCGCCCTTCGCGGGCGGCTGACCCGGGCTCAGCCGCCCAGGCCCTTCCAGGCCGTCGTGCCGTCGGCCTCCACCTGTCGCTTCCACACCGGCAGGTCGGTCTTGATGGTCTCGATGACCGTGCGGCAGACCTCGAAGGCGGCCGCGCGGTGGCCGGAGGCGACGGCGATGACCACCGCGGCCTCCCCCACGCTCAGCCGGCCGACGCGGTGGCTCACGGCGACGATCGCGTCGGTACCCTCGGCGGCCTGCTCGGCGAGGCGGTGCAGCGCCTGTTCGGCGTCGGGGTGCGCGCTGTACTCGAGCGCGACGACGGCGTCGGTCGCGTCCGGGTCGGTGTCGCGCACGCGGCCGACGAAGGTCGTGACGGCACCCGACGAGGAGTCCTCGACGGCGTCGAGGTGCGCGTCGAGGTCGAGCGGCACCTCGGACAGGCGGGCGATGCGGACGGCGCTCATGAGTGGTCTCCTCCGGCGAGCTGGTCGAGCACGTGCGGCGCGAGCTCGGCGAGGACGGCGATCCCGGATGCCACGGCCCGGGTCGAGCCCGGGAGGTTCACCACGAGCGTGCCCGGGTCGACGATCCCCGCGAGCCCGCGCGAGATCACCGACAGCGGGGTGTCGGTCAGTCCTCGGCGGCGGAGCTCCTCGGCGATGCCCGGAAGCTCGCGGTCGAGGACTCGAGCCGTGCCCTCGGGGGTGCGGTCGGTGGGGGCGATGCCGGTCCCGCCGGTCGTGACGACCAGGCCCGCTCCCATGGCGATCGCCGCACGCAGCGCGGCCTCCACGTTGTCGGCGCCGTCGGGGACGACGACCGCGTCGGCGCAATCGAACCCCGCGTCGCGCAACAGCGAGACGGTCAAGGGGCCCCCGCGGTCCTCGCGAAGCCCCGCGGCGGAGCGGTCGGAGACGGTGATCACGCGAGCGGTGTGCGGCACCTCTTCAGCCTAGGCGTGCGCGTCGGAGCCCGAGGCGATCGTCTCGACCTCGGGGATCTCGGGCGCGATGCGTCCCGCCTTCGCCTTCGGCGCCAGATCGTCGCGCTGGACCGACTCGGCGGCCGCCGTGATGCGCCGGGCCATCCCGCTGAAGATCAAGCCGTGGAAAGGCAGGACCGAGAGCCAGTAGAGCCGCCCGGCGAGGCCGGTCGGAAAGAACAGTGCCCGCTGATCGAAGCGCGCGCCGCCGCCGTCGGGGCTCGCACGCAATTCGAGCCACGCCCCGCCGGGCACCTTCATCTCGGCGCGCAGACGCAGGAGGTGCCCGGGCTCGATCGCCTCGACGCGCCAGAAGTCCAGGGCGTCGCCGACCGTCACGATCGAGCGACTCCGGCGCCCGCGGGCCAGGCCCACGCCGCCGACCAGGCGATCCATCCACCCGCGGATGGCCCACAGCAGCGGCGAGGAGTACCAGCCGTTCTCGCCGCCGATGCCCTCGATGACCGACCACAACTGCTCGGGGCTGGCGCTCGTGCGCATCGTCCGCTCGTCGGTGTAGACGAGGCGACCGGCCCACTCGGGGTCGCTCGGCAGCGGGTCGCTCGGGGCACCGGAGACCTCGGCATCCTGCCAACTCGTCTCGATCGCGTCGTCGTTCAGGCGCCCGAGCGCGCGCTGGACGGCTTCGCGGTAGGGCATCAACCCGCCCTCGGGGCGCGGGATCAGGTCGTCGACCGCGCGGTCCTTCACGACGCAGTCGTTCTGCAGCGACTCGACCAGCGGACGCGCGATCGACTTCGGGATCGGGGTGACGAGATTGACCCAGTGCGAGGCCAGGCGCGGCGTCAGCACCGGCAGCGACGCGATCGCACGCTGGTGCAGACCCGCCTCGATCGCGTAGCCGTTCATCATCTGCCCGTAGCGCAGCACGTCGGGGCCGCCGATGTCGACGGCACGATTGACGTCGGGCGCGACGCGCGCCGCCCCGAGCAGGTAGTGCAGCACGTCACGCACCGCGATCGGCTGGATGTGGTTGCGCACCCACTTCGGCGCGGGCATGTAGGGCAGCACGTCGGTCAGATGGCGCACCATCTCGAACGACGCCGATCCCGAGCCGATGACGACGCCGGCCTGCAGGACGAGCGTGGGCACGCCGCTGGCGAGGAGGATGTCGCCGACCTCGACGCGCGAGCGCAAGTGGGCCGAGAGGGGCGCGTCGTCGGGGTGGAGTCCGCCGAGGTAGACGATGCGCGCGGCCCCCGCCGCCGCGGCCGCCGTGGCGACCGTGCGGGCGGCCCGTCGATCGGTGTCTTCGAAGTCGCGCCCTCCGCCCATGGAGTGGATGAGGTAATACAGCACGTCGACGCCCTCGGCCGCGCGGGTCACCGCCGCCCGGTCGGTCGCATCGCCCTTGACCGTCTCGACCTCGTCTCCCCACGGGAAGGCCTCGACCCGGCGCGGATCGCGCGCGAGCACGCGCACCCGGTACCCGGCCGACAGAAGGCGCGGTACGAGCCGACCGCCGAGATACCCGGTCGCCCCGAGGACGAGGGCCCGCGGCGGTGACCCGTCGGCGCGAGGCTGCGCGACGAGCGCGGGTTCACGGCCGGTGGGGGCGGACAGCTCGCTCATGCCGACACGGTACGCCCGGCCCCCGACATCGACGGGGGCTTGACGACGCTAGGGTGAGGGCCGTGGAGACCGCGTGGGTGCGACGCGTGCTCGTCGTGGAGGATCAACCGGCGATGCGCGCGCTCTTGTGCGACATGCTCGCCCATCGTGGGTTCGAGCCCACCGGTGCCGCCGACGCCGCCGAAGCCACGACCGCGTTCGCCGCGACCGACCCCGACGTCCTGCTCACCGACATCGACCTGGGCACGCGTCCCTCCGGCGTGGAACTCGCGACGATGCTCACGGGGCTCGCGCCGCACCTGGCCGTGGTGTTCCTCAGCAGCTTCCCCCGGGCCGCGGCGGGGGCGGGCCGTGTCGGCCCCGAGGGAGCGGTGTTCGTCTCCAAACTCGACGTGACCAGCGCCGACGTCGTCGTGGAGGCCATCGAGGCGGCCCTCGCCGAGGCGATCCCGCCGGCGCCGACGTCTCCCCGGCCGTCTCCTCTCGCGGGGCTCACGCGGCGGCAGATCGACGTGCTCGCGCTCGTTGCGCGCGGATGGTCGAACGCGCAGATCGCCCGTGAGCGCGGGACCACCACGCGCGCCGTCGAGCGTGCCGTGAGCCGCATCTTCGAGAGGTTGGCGCTGGGGTCCGACCCGGCGACGAATCCCCGGGTGCGCGCGAGCGCGCTGTACCTGGCCGAATTCGGCTCCGCGCCGTGAAGACGATCGCCGCCGCCCTCGCCGGCGGCCGGTTCGTCACGCGCTGGACGTTCGTCACCGTCATCGCGGTGTCGCTGATCGTGCTGGCGCCGTTGCCCGCCGCACTCACCCCGGTCGAACGCGCGACGGTGTCGCTGATGACGGCGGCGATGTTCGCCGCGGCGTGGGGACTCGTCGCCGTGATCGAGCGCCGGGTGTCGGCCCCGGTCGCGCGAGCGGCGATCGTCGCGACGGCCCTCGTCGTCACCGCGATCCTCCGCCCCGTCGGCCAAGACGCCCTGTCTCTCGCGCTGGGGCTGCCGGCCCCGACTCCCGACGCCCTGCCGCTGCGGGCGGCGACGAACCTCGCGGTGTGGACGATCGCCCTGATCGGCACGGCCGTCCTGGTCGGAGCCGCGCGCGCCACCCGCGAGACCGACGCCCTCCTGCGCGCCGTTCTCGCTCAGCTGCGGAGCAGCGCCGATCGCGTGGCGGACTTCCGCGTCGAGGCCCGCCGCGCGGTGTCGGCCGCCGCCGCCGCGATCGGAGCGGCCCAGCCCGTGACGACGGACGACGTGCGCGCACTGGCGACGCAGCTGCGCACCCACGCGCACGCCCTCGGCTCTCTCGCCGACGGGCTGCCGTCGCAGCCGACCGCGCCCGCCGCGCGCGCCCGTCCCCCGCGCGGCGGCTTCCGGCTGCCGCCCCTCGGTCTGACGGCCGCCGTCTACGGCGTCGCCGTCCTCCCCTACGCCGTCCGCACGATCGCGCCGATCGATCTCGCGCTCGGCCTCTCCGCCACGGTCGTGCTGGGGCTGCTCGTCGATACCGTTCCCCGGCTGCCGCGCCTGCGCCGCGCCCGCGTCGCCGGCGGGGCGATCTTCGCCGTCTCGGTGGTCGCGGTGGGCGTCGTCCTCGCGGCGATCGGGGCGGCGCAGGGAGTGCCGTTCCCCGCGTCGGCGGTCCCGGCCCTGGCCTACCCGGCGTTGGCGGCGGCCCTCGCGCGCTGGCGCGGCGGGGCACGCACTCTCGCGATCGAACGCCGGCGGCTGTCCGGCGCCATCGCCGAGCGCGTCCGCGCCGACGACCTGGGTACCCGTGCCGTGCGGGCGGGCCTGCACGAAGCGGCGGAGCGGTTGCATCGCGACGGACAGGGCGCGGCGGTGCAGTTCGTCCTGCGGCATCCCGATCCGGGTCCCGACGAGTTCGCGGCCTTCCGCGCGGAGCTGGCCGCTGTCGCCGACGGCGTCCGGCGAGCCCTCGATGCCCCGGCGACCGGTGCGGGGGCCGCCTCCCTCGATGCGCTGCTGGCCACGTGGGCTCGCGCGATGCCCGTCGACGCGCACGTCACCGACGCCGCGCGCGGCGCGCTGCAGACCGATCCCGCTCTCGCGCGGGACGTGATCGACGTGGTCGCGGAGGGCCTCCTCAACGCCGCGAAGCACGCGCGCGAACGAGCGGCGGCGGTCGCGGTGGAGCTCCGTGCCACCGCGGGCGGGCCGCGGCTCGACGTACGGGTCACCTCCCCCGGCGCCCCTCCGCGCGGGGCCGCCCTGCGCGGAGGAGCGCGGGCTCACGCGCTCGGGGCGCGGCTCCGCGATGCGGGAGACACCGCTGTCCTGGAGGCACGGTTCGCGATCGCGGAGACGGATGTCGTGTCAGCCGAACATTCCGCCGAGGGCTCGCCGTCCCCGGCGTAGCGTCGGCCCCGATGTCCGAACTCACCGCACTCCTGCCCCTCGCCGTCGGCATGGCGATCTCGCCGCTGCCGATCGTCGCCGTCGTGGCCATCCTGCTCTCCGCCCGCGGCCGGGTGGCCGCGCCGATCTACACCGCGACCTTCTTCGCGGTGACGCTCGCGGTGCTCGCCGTGGGCGCGGCGACATCCGCGGGCGCATCGGCGGGCTCCTCGCACGGCGAGGGCGGCCGCATCGTGGTGATGGTCCTCGGCGGGCTGCTCACCGTCGGCTTCAGCGTCATGGCGATCCTCAGCTGGCGCAGCCGCCCGAAGCCCGGGACCGCGGCGACCCCGCCGAGCTGGCTCGCCGCGATGGATGCCATCACCCCGGCCCGCGCCGCCGGCTTGGGGCTGCTGATGGCGGCGACCAACAGCAAGAACCTCCCGCTCGAGCTCAAGGGCGGCGCCCTCATCGGGGCGGCCCACGCGCCGATCGCCCTCGCGGTGCTGCTGTGCATCGGGGTCGCCGTGGTCGGCACGATCACGCTCCTGGTCCCGACCGCGCTCGGAGCCACCGGCATCCCGGGGATCACCAGCGCTCTGGACCGCCTGAAGAACGAGATGATCGCGCACAACGCCGTGATCATGACGGTGCTCTTCGCCGTCCTCGCCGCCAACGAGGCGGCCCATCTCATCCACCAGCTGATCGCGTGAGGACCCTCATGGATACTTCTTCCCCCTCTTGCCGTGCCGCCGCCCCCGCCGGTGTCTTCGTGGGCATGGTCGACCGCGGTGTGCGCTCGTGGCGCGGCATCCGCTTCGCTCTTCCCGCCATCGGTGAGCGTCGCTTCCGCGACCCGGTGGCCGCCCCCGACGCCGACGGAGAGACGGATGCCACGGTCTTCGGTTCCGTCTGCCCGCAGCCCGCGAACCCTGCGATCCCGCTCGGGGACGGCGCCGTACAGGACGAGGACTGCCTGTCGCTCAACGTCTGGGCCCCCGAGTCCGAGGCCGCGGCGCCGCGGCCGGTGATGGTGTGGCTGCACGGCGGGGCCTACACCTTCGGGTCGTCGAGCCAGCCGCTGTACGACGCCACCGCGATGGTGTCCTCCGGCGACGTGATCGTGGTGACGCTCAACTACCGGCTCGGGGCACTCGGCTTCGTCGACCTCTCCGGCGCCCTGCCCGGCGCCGGCTTCGACGGCAACCTCGCCCTCAAGGACGTGCTGCTGGCGCTGCGGTGGGTGCAGCGCAACGTCGCGGCCTTCGGCGGCGACCCCGACCGGGTGACGGTGTTCGGCGAGTCCGCCGGCGGAGGTCTGGTCACGACGCTCCTGGCCACCCCGTCCGCGGAAGGTCTGTTCCACCGCGCGATCGCGCAATCCTCCCCCGCGTCCAGCGTCTACGGACCGGAGCGCGCGCGGCACGTCGCGGAGCGCTTCCTCGGCGAGCTCGGCATCGACCCCGCCGACCCGGGGGCCGCCGACCTGCTGCGTTCGGCCCCGGCGGAGAAGATCGTCGCGGCCGGCAAGACCGTCTATGCCGAGATCCCCACCACCGATCCGGGGACGCTCGCCTTCGCCCCCGTGATCGATGGGACGCTCCTGCCCGAGGCGCCGGTCACGGTGCTGCGCGAGGGCCGCGGCATCCCGGTCCCGCTCCTCATCGGCACCAACAAGGACGAGGCGTCGCTGTTCTCGTACATGAAGTCGCCGCTCATCCCGATCACGGGTGATCGCATCGACACGATGTTCGCCGACATGGCGTCGGAGAACCCGGGCGTCGAACTCCCCAGCCGTGAACAAGTGCTCACCGCGTACGAGCACGTGCGTCACCGTGCGGTGGGGCTGGGCGTGGCCCGCGACATCGGCTTCCGCCTGCCCACCCTCTGGGTCGCGGAGGGGCACGCGGCGGCGGCCCCGGTCTGGTTGTACCGTTTCGACCACGCCTCGCCGTTCCTGCGGCTCATCGGCCTCGGCGCGACGCACGCGACGGAACTCCCCTATCTGTGGGGCAACCTGGTGAGCGGACCGAAGGACCTCACGTTCCGCCTGGGCGGCCGCCGTGTCGCCGAACTCATCTCCGCGCGGATGCAGCGCCGCTGGACCGCGTTCGCCCACGGCGACGCCCCCGACGCGCCCGACGCGCCCGACTGGCCGCCCTTCTCCGTCGACGGAGACCACGCCCGGACCACGCTCGTGATCGACCGGCACGACCTCGTCGTGGACGACCTCGACGGCGAACTCCGGCGGGCGTGGGGAGACGGCACCCTGGCCTTCTCCTGACCTCGCGACGGGAATACCACACCGCCGCCGCGCACCCCGGTCGACTGGAAAACTCCGGACGATCGCGGTAGGGGTAGAGGAATGAGCCAACATCCCCCCGTGGCCCCCGAAAGCCCTCGACTCGAGGTCGACGACGTCATCGTCGTGGACAAGAAACGCGTACGCACGGCCATCGGAGGCACCGTCGTCGGCAACTTCATGGAGTGGTTCGACTTCGGCATCTACGGCTACCTGGCCGTCACGCTCGCCGTCGTCTTCACCTCCGACCTGCCCGAGCCCTGGGGTCTGCTCGTGACCCTCCTGGGGTTCGCGATCTCGTTCCTCGTCCGCCCCTTCGGCGGTTTCGTCCTCGGCCCCCTCGGCGACCGCATCGGGCGTCAGAAGGTGCTGTTCCTCACGATGGCCATGATGGCCGCCGCCACGGCCCTCATCGGCATGCTGCCCACCTCCGCGGCGATCGGGCTGTGGGCGATCGTGCCCCTGTACCTGCTGAAGATGGTGCAGGGCTTCTCCACCGGTGGCGAGTACGCCGGAGCAACGACGTACGTGTCGGAATTCTCCCCGGACCGCAGCCGCGGCTTCTGGTCGTCGTGGCTCGACGTCGGCTCGTACGTCGGCTTCGCCGCCGGGGCCTCGGTCGTGGCGATCACGACCGCGATCACCACCGCGGTCTCGGGCGAGAACGCGATGGTCGAGTACGGGTGGCGTATCCCGTTCCTCCTCGCCATCCCCCTGGGCATCGTCGCGATCTACTTCCGCCTCCGCATTCCCGAGACCCCGTCGTTCGAGCAGACCCATGCCGCCGAGGCCGCGCAGGAGGCCGGCTCCGACGACCCGATGGCGCGTCAGGGCCTCGCCGGTATCGTCCGTCACCACTGGCGCGCGCTGCTGATCGGCATCGCGCTGGTCGCGGCGACCAACACCGCCGGGTACGCCCTCACCAGCTACATGCCCACCTACCTCGAGACCGAGGTCGGCATCTCGAACCTCGGCGCCGCCGTGGCGACCGTGCCGGTGCTGCTGGTGATGTCGGCGACGCTCCCCTTCATCGGCAAGCTCAGCGACCGGATCGGTCGGAAGCCGGTGTACGCGATCGCCGCGACCTCCGCGCTGGTGCTGCTGATCCCCGCCTTCCTCATCATGCAGATCGGCGAGCTGTGGGCGGTCATCATCGCCCTGTTCCTCGCGGCGGTGCCGGTGGCGTTCTACGTCGCGATCTCGGCATCCGCTCTGCCGGCGCTCTTCCCGACCGCCTCTCGCTTCGGGGCGATGGCGGTGGCGTACAACATCGCGGTGTCGCTCTTCGGCGGGACGACCCCGCTGTTCAGCCAGGCGCTCATCGAGTGGACCGGCAACACGCTCATGCCGGCGTTCTACATCATGTTCTTCGCCGCCCTCGGGCTCGTCGCCCTGCTGTCGATGCGCGAGACCGCACGCCGACCGCTGCTCGGCTCGGTTCCCGCCGTGGAGACCCCCGCCGAGGCCGAGGCGGTCGTCGCACGCCAGGACGAGGACCCCCTCATCGACACGTCGACGATGCCGTTGGAGATCCGCCGGAGCTGAGCGCGCTCAGCTCCGGCGCCCGGTGCCGAACAGGCCCCGGATGACGCCGTTGAGGATCGTCTTGGTCGAACCGCGACCGAGCAGATCGTCGAGCGGCGCCGCCGGGGCCGTCGTGCGCCGTGCCGGGGCCGACGTGCTCTTGAGCAGTCGCTCGTACTCGCGCTGGGCCTTCTTCTGCGCTTCGGCGTGGGCCTTGTCGATCGCGGCCTTCTGCTTCGCGTACTCGGCCTCGTCGGCGGCGGCCTGCTTCGCCCGCTCGGCAGCGTCGCGCGCCTCGGCCGCCGCCTGCATGCGGGCGCCGAGGATCTCGCGCGCCGACTCCCGATCGATCGGGGTGCCGTACTGCGCGAAGAGCGGGGATGCCGCGACCGCGGCGCCGAGGTCGGCGGCGGGGATCGGCGACATCGACGCCCGCGGGGCGAACAGCCGCGTCCAGGCGACCGGCGTCGGCGCGCCCTTCTCGCTCATGACGGTGACGATCGCCTCTCCCGTGCCGAGCTCCTGCAGCACGCGCTCGAGGTCGTAGCCCGAGGCGGGGTAGGTGCGCACCGACGCGCGCAGCGCCTTCGCGTCGTCGGGGGTGAACGCACGGAGGGCGTGCTGGACGCGCGAGCCGAGCTGTGCGAGCACGTCGGCGGGGACGTCCTTCGGCGTCTGTGTGACGAAGAAGACGCCGACGCCCTTCGAGCGGATGAGACGCACCGTCTGCGTGATCGCGGCGAGGAACGCCTTCGAGGCGTCGCGGAAGAGCAGGTGCGCCTCGTCGAAGAAGAACACCAGCTTGGGCTTGTCGAGGTCGCCGACCTCGGGGAGCGCCTCGTACAGCTCGGCCAGCAGGTACATCAGGAATGTCGAGTACAGCTCGGGCCGCGAGGCGACGTTCGGCACCTCGAGGAGGCTCACGACGCCCTCGCCGTCGGCGGTCGTACGCAGGAACACGGTCACATCGAGTTCGGGCTCGCCGAAGAACGTGTCGGCGCCGGCGGCCGAGAAAGCGACGAGTTCGCGCAGGATGACACCGGCGGTCGCGCCGGAGAGGCCCCCGAGCTCCTTGAGCTCGCTCTTGCACTCGTCGCTGGTCAGGAACGTCAGCACGGCACGCAAGTCGGAGAGGTCGACGAGCGCGAGGCCCTTCTCGTCGGCGTAGTGGAACACCAGGCCCAGGCTCGACTCCTGCGTCGCGTTCAGCCCCAGAACGCGACTGAGGAGCAGCGGCCCGAATCCCGACACCGTGGCCCGCACCGGGATGCCCGACCCGGCGTCGTCGCCGAGGGCGTAGAACTCCGTGGGGTACGCGCGCGGCGTCCAGTCCTGCCCGAGCGCGCTCGTGCGCGCGAGCAGCTTCTCGTTCGAGACGCCGGGCGCGGCGATACCCGAGAGGTCGCCCTTGATGTCGGCCGCGAACACCGCCACCCCGTGGGCCGACAACTGCTCGGCGAGCAGCTGCAGCGTGCGGGTCTTCCCGGTGCCCGTCGCACCGGCGACGAGCCCGTGTCGGTTGGTCATCGCGAGAGGAATGCGGACGGGGACGGATGCCACGGGCCCGCCGTTGACGAGGACGCCCAGGTCGAGTGCCGCGCCCGCACCGGCGTAGCCCGCGGCGATCGCCGCGACCTGGGCGTCCGAGAGCGGGGCGGTGGGCGCGGGAG
>NZ_VBUM01000170.1 GCF_005774735.1 Microbacterium sp. 5K110
CCGTCCGACTGGGCCCCGCCCGCCGCAGCAGATTTCCCGCCCCGCGGAGACGACGCGGGTGAGCAGCGTTCCGGGTCGGAGCAGCCCGAGACCTCGGCCGACGTCCACGACTCGGTGGCGGAGGCGCTCGCCGCCCTGCGCGCACCGACCACGCCGGTCGCGACGCCGCCGCTCCCCGAAGCACCCGCCCGCGGCGAGGATTCCGAGAGCGCCGGCTGGAATGCGGCTCCCCTCACGCCGGCCTTCCCCGCGCGCGGGGGATCGGTCGCGTCGGACGTTCCGCCCGAGGCCGAGGTGCCCCAGCCCGCGCCTGAGCCCGAGGTGCCGTTGACACGCCCCGCACCGGCGGAGGTCCCCGTCTCGGCCGTTCCCCGCCGCGATGACGAGGGCCCGGGGGAGGAGTTCCCCGAACTGTCCGAGGCCGTGTCGGCGGTGCCCGATGCACCACAGGCCGGTGCGCCGCGGTCCGCGCGAACCTCCGTGTCCGCGCTGTACACGCAGCCGGAGTTCCCCGCCGAGGCTGATGATTCCGACTTCGATGCGCTGGACCGTACCGTCGTCACTCGCCGCCGCCGTATCCCGTGGGCGCTCGTGCCGCCGGCCGGCGCGCCGGTCGACCTGACGTCGGACGTCGTCATCCTGGGTCGTCGCCCGGCCCCGGATGCCGCGCACCCCGGCGCCCAGCTCGTGGCGATCGTCGACGACACCCGCACGGTGTCCAAGACGCACGCTCGACTGCAACTGCGGGGAGAGACCTGGTACGTCACCGATCTCGACTCGACCAATGGCGTGCTGTTCGCGACGTTGATGGGGACCGAGGTCGAGGCGCCTCCCGGTGAGGAGATCGAGGCGGGGGAGCGGTTCTTCCTCGGCGACGCGGAGGTGCGCCTGACGCGGAGGGAGCCGTGAGCGGCCCCTACGACGTCCCCGACGATCCCGACGACGTCACGCTGTGGGCGGGCCGTCTGCGCCCGTGGCCCGCTCGGCCGGACCCGGCCGTGGACGACGGCGATGAGATCGACGAGGACACCGCTGTCTCCCTGCGGTCGGCGCGGGCCGAAGACACCGTCCGGGTCGTGCGGGAGGAGCCGTCGGATGCCACCGTGCGCATCGTCCGCGACGAGCCGTCCGACGAGACGGCCCGAGCCCGCGGTGGTGAGGGCGCTGCCGCGGCGACGCCGGACGAATCGTTCGACGACACGATCCGAGGCTCTCGTGAGGCCACGCCCCGGGACGATCCGCCCCCGGCTCTCGAGGAGACCACGGCCGTCGGCCGTCGTCGCCGTGGCGCGGCCACTTCGCCCGAGCCCGAACCGCCGTCGGACGCGCCCACGGGCGACACCGCTGCCGGAACGCGCCGTTCGCGCTCGCGCGAGCGCGTCACCACCGACGCGCTGCCGTCGGCCGACCCCGTCCCGCGTCCCCGTGACGCACGCATCCCGTCCGGCGGTGCGCACGAGCTCTACCG
>NZ_VBUM01000171.1 GCF_005774735.1 Microbacterium sp. 5K110
CCTGGAGTCCCGCGGGGTGGTGGTCTTTCGGGCCCGCGGCGTCGTGACCGCGACGGGGTGAGCCATCGTGCGATGGTCAGTGAGAACGACCAAGAACTCACACAGAAAGACGACACCGCACGATGGCTCTTGACCAGTCTGCCCTCCTCGAGCTGCTCGGGGAACTGAAGCTCACCGGCACCACCGACCGCATCCGAGCCGCGACCGAGCGGCTCTACCAGGAGCTGATCGACGCGGAGACAGCCGCATTCATCGGCGCCGCCCCCTACGAGCGCACGAGCGAGCGCACGACTACCCGCAACGGTTCCCGGCCGCGGGTGCTGTCGACCACGGCTGGGGATCTGGAGTTGCGGATCCCGAAGTTGCGGCAGGGGTCGTTCTTCCCGTCGCTGCTGGAGCGGCGCCGCCGGGTCGACCAAGCCTTGTTCGCGGTCGTGATGGAGGCCTACCTCCACGGCGTCTCAACCCGGAAGGTCGATGACCTCGTCAAAGCGCTCGGCGCTGACACTGGCATCTCGAAGTCCGAGGTGTCCCGCATCTGCCAAGGGCTCGACGCCGAGGTCGCATCGTTCCGCGACCGCTCGCTGTCTGACATCGCCTACCCCTACGTGTTCCTCGACGCGACCTACTGCAAGGTCCGCATCGACCACCGTGTCGTGTCCCAGGCGGTCGTCGTCGCGATCGGCGTCGCCGCTGACGGGCGGCGGGTCGTGCTGGGCTTCGATGTCGGAGACAGCGAGACCGAGGAGTTCTGGAAGCAGTTCCTGCGCTCGTTGAAGACACGAGGTCTGGGCGGGGTGAAGCTGGTGATCTCCGACGCCCACGCCGGACTGAAGAAGGCCGCAGCGACCGTGTTGCAGGGCGCCGCCTGGCAGCGCTGCCGCGTCCACTTCATGCGCAACGTCCTGACCGCCCTCCCGAAGGGCCGGCAGGAGATGGTCGCCAGCGTGATCCGCACGATCTTCGCCCAACCCGACGCCGAGCACATCGATGCCCAGTTCGACGAAGTCGTGCGCATGATCGAGCGCGTCCACCCCAAGACCGCCGTGATGCTCACCGACGCCCGTGACGACATCCTCGCGTTCAAAGCGTTCCCCGCCCGGCATTGGCGACAGATCTGGTCCACGAACCCGCTGGAACGCCTCAATCGGGAGATCAAGCGCCGCACCGACGTCGTTGGCGTGTTCCCGAACAACGCCGCCCTGCTCCGCCTGGCCGGCTCCGTCCTCGTCGAGCAACACGACGAATGGGAAGCCGCCGACCGCCGCTACTTCTCCGAAGCCTCCATGACCGAGCTCACCGCGACCACCCCCACCATCGACGAGGCGGTGATACTCCCCGAGATCACCGCCGCCTAAACTAACGACAGCTGATCATCGCAACGAAGCGAAAGACCACCACTCAAACGGACGCGGCC
>NZ_VBUM01000172.1 GCF_005774735.1 Microbacterium sp. 5K110
CCTGTGCTCGACTCGGTGGGGCACGGCCGCAGATGCGTGGGCCGGGGGGAGGAGATTCGGCGGGCGGAGGATGGATGCTGCGGTGTCGGTCCTCCGCTGCCCGGAAGTCCTCCGCGCGCCGGCGCGCCGGCGCGGCGCCGGGCTCAGACCGCGTCGGCGATGCGGGGAGCCTCGGGCTCGGAGACCTCGATGCCGAACAGCGCGGACAGCGCCGAGACGTAGTCGTCGCCGCGGCCGGACTCGGCGAGCTCGTGCGCGCGGGTCGTCGGGGTGTGCAGCAGCACGCCGACGAGGTGCCGCAGGGCCTGCTCGGTCTGTCCGCCCTCGTCGCCGCGGGCGCGCACCCGGGCGACCTCGGCGTCGAGTACGCCGAACACGTGAGCGCGCAGGGCGACGACCGCGGGGGTGATGTTCTTGCGTTCGCCGACCGAGGCGAAGCGGCGGGCGGCGTCGCGGACGAGGTCGCGCGCGGCATCCGTCGCCTGCAGCTCTTCGAGCGGGGCGTGGAGGCGGATGGTTTCGAGGTCGAGCAGGTCGACGCCGGGCACCGCGGCCACGTCGGGGTCGACGTTGCGGGGGAGGCCGAGGTCGATCACGAGGCGGCGGCCCGAGTGGTCGACGGGGCAGCCGGCGGGAGCGGCGGCGGATTCGGCGGCGGTGCGTCCCGCGGCGAACGTGGCGGCACTGACGACGTGGTGCTCGCTCGTCGTGCACGTGATCACGAGGTCGGCGTGAGCGACGGCGGTGGGGAAGGTCTCGGCCGAGACGGCGCGCAGCCCGTGCTTGGCGGCGAACTTCGCGGCGCGGCCCGAGGGGGAGTGGACCGAGATGTCCTCGGCGCCCTGATCGCGAAGTGCGGCGACGGTGGCGGCCGCATAGGCGCCGGTGCCGACCAGCAGCACGCGCTGCGTCGACCAGTCGGCGATGCGGCTGTCGGTGAGCTCGAGGCCGAGGCGCACGAGCGAACGGCCGGCGCGGCCGATCGCGGTGGAGTTCTTCACGCCGCGCTGAGCTTCGGACGCGCGCTGGAACAGCCGCTCCAGCTCTCCGGACGTGGTGCCGAGGTTGCGCGACTCGGTGAGGGCGCGCCGCACCTGACCGGCGATCTCGCCCTCGCCCACGACGACCGACTCGAGACCGGATGCCACCGAGAAGAGGTGCTCGGCCACATCTCCGCCGCCGAGCACGGTGTACGAACCCTCGAGCTCGCTCGCGGGAACGCCGGTGGCCGCCTCGATGGCGCTCAGCGTGGCCTCCACTCCCACCGCGACGGCGGCCGTGACGGGCTCGTCCATGTCGACGTAGGCCTCGAAGCGGTTGCAGGTGGCCACGACGACCGCTCCCTGCACGCACTCGTCGTGCGCGGCGATCAGGGGGGCGA
>NZ_VBUM01000173.1 GCF_005774735.1 Microbacterium sp. 5K110
CCCCAGCCCCGTCATCCACAGGTTGCGGCCGCCGCGTGACCGCGCGCTCGAGCGATCGGGCACGCTGGCGCCGTGAATCCCCGCCTCTCCGACCGGATCGATCGGCTCGTCGCCCGCGTGCGTACCCTCGGCGGTGTCGTCGCCACCGCGGCCCTCCAGCGAGAGGGAGTGTCCGTCGACACGCTCTCCTCCGCGGTGAAGCACGGTGCCCTCCTCCGTCTTCGCCGTCGGTGGGTCGCCGTCCCCGATGCCGATCCGTTCCTCGTCGCCGCGGCGCGCACAGGGGTGACGTTGGCATGCTCCACCGCAGCGGTCCGACACGGTCTGTGGGTCTTGGCCACGGGCGAGGTCCACGTGGCCGCCCCGCCTCACGCCGGTCGCATCAGCGTCGCGGCGGGCACGCGCGTCCACCGTTGCCGGCCGTTGGTCCCTCGGCATCCGGAGAATCTGGTCGACGGCGTGGTCAATGTCCTCGGTGTCGTGAGCCGCTGCCTGCCCGACGAGCAGGCGCTCGCGATATGGAACTCGGCGTTGAACAAGAAGCTGGTCACTCTCGACGAGATGCGTCGGTACCCGTTGACGAGCCGCGGTCTCGAACTCGCGGCACGGGCCACGCCGCTCGCCGATTCGGGTCTGGAGACCTTCCTCGTCGTGCGCCTGGCGTGGCTCGGAGTTCGACTCAGCCCGCAGATGTGGATCCTGGGCCACCGTGTCGACCTGCTGATCGGCGAGAAGCTCGTCGTCCAGGCGGACGGCGGTCACCATGTCGGGGCTCAGCGCGAGGCGGATATCCGGCACGACGCCCTTCTGGCACTCAACGGCTACCACGTCATCCGCGTCAGCTACCACCAACTGGTCGACGACTGGCCCTCGGTCCAGCACAGCATCGTCTCCGCCATCGCGCAGGGGCTGCATCGAGCCCGGTGAGCCCGGAGCGGAGGAGATCCGCGGAGGGGAGGATGCCGGACCCCGGTGCCGTCCTCCGGTTGCCGAATCTCCTCCCGCCGCCGGCACGCGGTCCCCGCCGCGCCCCGCACGCCCGCCGGAGCGGAGGAGATCCGCGGAGGGGAGGATGCCGGACCCCGGCACCGTCCTCCGGTTGCCGAATTTCCTCCCGCCGCCGGCACGCGGTCCCCGCCGCGGACCGTAGCCCTGGAGCGGAGGAGATCCGGGGAGGGGAGGATGCCGGACCCCGGCACCGTCCTCCGGTCGCCGACTCTCCTCCCCTCGCCGCGCCCCGCAGCCCCGGAGCGGAGG
>NZ_VBUM01000174.1 GCF_005774735.1 Microbacterium sp. 5K110
GCCCTCTACGTCGGCATCGACGAGGCCAAGGCCGCCGCCGCCGGCGTCAGCCTCGGCACCCTCGTCGAGGCATTGCGCCGCACGCTCGGCGAGCTGGCTCCCTCCGCCGAGACCTACGCCACCGTCGCCCTCGCCCCCGCCGGTGCGGGCGGTCGCGATGTCGACGTCGTCCGCCTCGCGCTGCACGAACCGTCCGCCGTGGCCCGCACCAAGGACGAGCCCGCCGACGAGGACCGCGCCCCCCGCGGCGTCATCGTCGACATCTCGCGCAAGCGCGTGCTCATCGACGGCGAGTCGGCGGCGTTCACGTTCAAGGAGTTCGAGCTGCTGCAGTACCTCGTTCTGCGCGAGGGTCGCACGATCGAACGCGCCGAGCTCGTGTCGTCGCTGTGGGAGGGCGCGACCGACGACGAAGCGCCCGGCGAGCGCACTATCGACGTGCACGTCCGCCGCCTGCGCGCCAAGCTCGGCGTGTACGAGGACATCGTCCGCACCGTGCGCGGCGTGGGCTACCGGTTCGACCGCCACGCCGACGTCTCGATCCGGTACGGCCACGGCACCCCCTCGCCCGACCGCTTCTGAGTCCTTCCCGGGCGGGTCGCCCTCGGACCGCGGCGATGTCGGCGGGCGGACGTAGGGTGTCCGCATGAGATCGACCCGGGTGTCCACGCGGCTGCGGCCGCGCGTGACGAGCCCGGCGTCCGCGGCACCCGTCGAAACCGAGTACCGCCCGCGGCAGCCCGTCGACGTCGGGCGCGCGGTCGCCGCGCAACGACACGGACGCAACGACCCCACGTACGCCGCGACCGGATCCCTCGGGGCGGGTGGCGTCGTCTGGCGGGTGAGCCGCACCCCCGACGGGGTCGCGACGCTCGCCCTGCGACGGACCGCCGACGGCACCGTCCGCGCGGCCGCCTGGGGCCCCGGCGCCGATTGGGCGCTCGATCAGCTCCCCGCCCTGTGCGGAGCGAGCGACGATCCCGACGGATTCGACGCGTCGCGGCATCCGTCGGTCGCCGAGTGGCATCGGCGGCATCCCGATCTGCGCATCGGACGCACCGACCTCGTGTTCGACGCCCTGGTCAGCGCGATCATGGAGCAGAAGGTCACGGGCATGCAGGCGTTCTCGGCCTGGCGGAGCATCGTCACGTGGTACGG
>NZ_VBUM01000175.1 GCF_005774735.1 Microbacterium sp. 5K110
GATGACGACTCCGGATGCCACGCCCCTCCGCCCCGCGAAACCCCGGGTGCCGTTCTGGGACAACGCCCGCTTCGCCGCGATCGTCCTGGTCGTGTTCGGCCACGCGATCCAGCGCCTGACGTACGACTCGGATGCCGCCGAGGCGCTGTACCTCCTGGTGTACGCGTTCCACATGCCGCTGTTCGCCCTCGTCTCGGGGTACTTCTCGTCGGCGGGCGAGCCCACGCGGCAGCGCATGGCGCGAGTGATCACCGACCTCGTCGCGCCCTACCTGATCTTCGAGGCGCTGTGGACGCTCACGCAGTTCCTCGTGACCGGCCGGACGAATCTCGATCCGGCACAACCGGCGTGGACGCTGTGGTTCCTGCTGGCCCTGGCGCTGTTCCGCCTCGTTCTGCCGTACCTCGTGCTCCTCCGCGGCCCGGTGTGGTGGGCTCTGGGGATCTCGATCGTCGCAGGGTATCTGCCGAGCCTCGACTCGACGTTCTCGCTCTCGCGCTTCCTCGGGCTCCTCCCCTTCTTCACGCTCGGCTGGTGGCTGCGCGAGCACGATGCGGTCGCCCGCTACCGGATGCTCGCTCACCGACCCGCGTGGCTGCGCGGGGTCGCCGTCGCCGTGCTCGCGAGCGCCGGCGTCGCCGCGTTCGCGCTCGTCGACGTCTGGCGCGACATGCGTCTGGGGACGTGGTTGTTCTTCGTCGACGGCTACGCCGATCTCGGCGCCCCGCAGTGGTGGGCCGGAGGTGTGCGCCTGGCGATCATCGCGCTGGCGCTCGTCCTCATGGCCGCGTTCCTCGTTCTCGTGCCGCGCCGCGAGACGCGGTGGACGGCGCTCGGGCGGTACACGATGTACGTCTACCTGCTCCACACGTTCGTGCTGTACCCGTTCCGCCAGTCCGGGATCCTGCGGGGCCTGGAGCCGATGGGACTGTGGATCCCCGTCGTCGCTCTCGGCAGCGTCGCCATCGCCGTGGCACTCTCGAGCCGTCCGGTGCGGCGGGTGTTCCGCCCCCTCGTCGAGCCGCGCCTCCCCTGGCTC
>NZ_VBUM01000176.1 GCF_005774735.1 Microbacterium sp. 5K110
GCCCGACACGGCGTCGCACGTCGCGTGCCTGCCGCGCCGTGCAGAAGACGACGGCGTCGAAGGCTCCGAGCCGCGCGAACACCTCAGCGCGGGAGGGGCGCAGGGCCGCTCCGTCGTCGGTGAGGTGGGAACCGTGCACGACGTGCACCACGACCACGTGTCGTCGACGGTACCCGGCCGCGAACCGTGCCATCGCCTTGCTGTCCACCAGCAGGAACGACGTCTCGCCTCCGGTCAGGCGATCCAGCCACGCGGCGTAGAGGGTGCGCACGCCCCGCCAGGCGGCGCGCGGTCGACCCGCCTCATCACACGTCACGATCACCCGGCGGACGTGACCGTCCGCGGTCGGGACGTCCCGACGGTCCGAGGCCGCGAGCGTTCCGTCGGCGCGCAGGTGATCGATCTGCTGGATCGCACCACGCGCGTCGGTGCGGATGCGGCGGTGCACGGCCCCTCCCGAGACCTCCTCGCCGAAACCCGCCGGGAGCGGCGAGAACCCCGCGCTCGGCCCGACGACGCGGCCGCGCAGATCGTTCTCGCGCAGCCACTCCCACAGGTTGCGCACGTGAACGCCGGGGGACAACGCCGCGCGTGCGGAGAGCTCCGCGTCGATGGTGATCGGATCCGCGCGGTCGTCGCAGGTCAGGACGTCGACGGGAACTCCGCCGAGGCGGTCGAACAGACGTGACCGCTGCAGGAGGGCGGCCGTCAGACCGCCGTATTCGCGAGGGATGCCCCACGTCAGGACGAAGTGCCGACCGGTCGGCAACCCGGTCATCGTTCGTCCCCGGGGGAGCAGAGCGGTCGCGGCGCGGGATCGCGCCGACGCCGGACGTCGTCGGCGCCGAGGGGGGAGGAGCGCATGACGCGACTCTACGCGGGGCCGGGGCACGCGCTGCCGCGGACGGGTTCGCCG
>NZ_VBUM01000177.1 GCF_005774735.1 Microbacterium sp. 5K110
GCCCGCGCCCGACACCCGCCCCACGCGGCCAGACAAGCCGCAGCCGGACTCAGTCGGCGAGGGCGATGAGGCCGGTGAGGTGCTCGCGCGTGAGGCGGATCCACGGACCCGCGGGGTCGACCAGGAGCCCGGTGAGACCGGCGTCGCCGACGAGTGCCTTGGCGAGCTGCTCGTTCTGCAGCGGCACCGGCTGATCGCCGCGTCCGAGAGCGAGCAGTTCGAGCGGGTGCGAGAACACCTCGAGGAAGCGCTCGCCCGTCGCGGAGCGCGACTCGGCGACGCCCACGGGGCCGCCGTCCTCGGACTGAGCGACGGCGATCCACAGCGGAGCGCCCGCGAGGATCGCCTCGGCGACGGTGGATGCCGTGGACTCGGTGCGCTTCTCGCTGAGCGCCGTCTTGATCCGCAGGTCGGGGTCGGCCTCGGACACCATCCGCTCGAGCAGGGCCGAGGGCAGTACCGCACGGGCGTCGTCGGATGCGTGGTCGAGCACGACACCGGCGTAGGGGCCGGCGAGCACATGCTTCAGGAGGGCCATGACGGGCTGCCCCATGGCCGAGGTGTCGCGGTCGCCGTCGGCCTCGACGCTCTTGGTCAGTGCGTGCCCGCTGCTGTACGCGAGAACAAGCTGCTCGTCGCCGCGGGTCGCGATCGCGAGCGGCAGGTCCTTGCCTTCGGCGAGGAGCGCCCGGGCGTCGCCCTTGACGCGGAGGAACACGTGTCCCTGCAGCAGCTGTCGTGCGACGTTGAGAAGCTGGGCCGGTTCGGGCTGGCCGCTGATCTCGGCGAGGGCGCCGGCCAGGAGCGCGTTGTCGCGCAGACCCGGGA
>NZ_VBUM01000017.1 GCF_005774735.1 Microbacterium sp. 5K110
GAGCACTCCCGCGCCGAGCGCACACCCCGGCCCGAGCCGTCGTCTCGGCCCGAACCGACACCGCAGCCCGTTCACGATCGCGAGCCCGTACTGGTTGGCGCGGGGGCCGCAGCCGCTGGAGGATCCGGCGGCGGTCGCCCGGCGGCATCCGGATCCCTGGAAGACCTCTTCGCGGGACACGCCAGCACCGACCAGGTGCGGGGGGCGGTCCGCGCACCGCGGCGTCGCCGACGTGCGGGCGGCTGGATCGCGCTGGCGATCGTGCTCATCATCCTCGGGGGGATCGCCGGGGGCGGCCTCGCCCTGTGGAACACCTACGGTGAGCGGGTCCAGGCGTTCTTCGGCACCGGTGAACCGGTCGATTTCGAAGCAGGCATGGCCACGGGAGAGGCCCGGGTCACGATCGTCTCGGGCGACACCGGCCAATCCGTGTCGCCGAAGCTCTTCGAGGCGGGGGTCACGAAGGCCTCCAATTCGCTCTACAAGTACATGGTCGACAACTCCGTCGCGTTCACGTTCCAGCCCGGCGTCTACAAGCTGCAGCAGCAGATGACCTCGGCCGCGGTCCTCGACGCGCTCCGCGACCCCGCCAACCGTCTCGACAACTCCGTGCAGCTGCGCGAGGGGCTCACTCTGCAGCAGTCTCTCGACGTGATGTCGGAGCAGCTGGGCATGCCGCGCGCCGATCTCGAGGCCGCGGTCGCCGACCCGTCGCAGTACGGCGTGCCGGCTACGACGCTCGAGGGCTGGATCTTCCCCGCCACGTACGACTTCGACGAGGGTGTCACCGCCACCGAGGTCATCCAGCGCATGGTGCAGCGGACGGTGCAGTCGCTCGACACCGCGGGCGTCCCGGAAGCCGATCGCGAACGCATCCTCATCGTCGCCTCGATCATCGAGCGCGAGGCGCGCAACCGCGACGACTTCTACAAGGTCTCGCGCGTGATCGAGAACCGACTGCAGCCCTCGAACCAAGAGACCTTCGGCAAGCTCGAGATGGACTCCACCGTCCAGTACGGTGCCAACGAGCTGGGCAGCGGGTCGGTGAGCACGTCAGAGGAAGCCCGCAACAGCGACAACCCCTGGAACACCTACATGTATCCCGGGCTGCCGATCGGGCCGATCGCCAATCCGGGGGACCTCGCGATCGATGCGGCCATGAAGCCCATCGACGGCCCCTGGCTGTACTTCGTGACCGTCAACCTCGACACCGGCGAAACCGTGTTCACGTCGACCTACAGCGAACACGAGAAGGCCGTCGCGCAGTGGCGCGCGTGGTGCGCGGACAACCCCGACGGCGGATGCTGACGCCCGTCCGCCTCGCCGTCTGGGGGGACCCGATCGACCACTCGCGGTCGCCGCTGCTGCACGCGGCGGCGTACCGCGAGCTCGGTCTGCCCTGGGAGTACGGGCGTCGGCGCGTCGCGGAGGCGGAGTTCGGCGCGGCCCTCGCGGAACGGGATGCCACCTGGCGCGGGCTCTCGCTCACGATGCCGCTGAAGAACGTCGCAGCCGCCGCAGCGGTATCCCTGGACGACGACGCGCGCCTCACCGGCGCCGTGAACACGCTGCGGTTCACCGCTGACGGACCCCGCGGCTTCAACACCGACGTGGGCGGCCTCGCGCGGGCTCTTCGCGAGATCGGGGTCGACACGCCCGAGCGGGTGCGCATCCTCGGCGCCGGAGCCACCGCGACCTCCGCCGTCGTGACCGCCGTCCGTCTCGGTGCGCAAGCGATCGAGGTGCGCGCGCGGCGGCCCGAGGCGGCCGCGCCGCTCGTCGCGCTCGGCGACGCGCTCGGAGTCCCCGTCACCGTGACTGCGCTGGCCGCGCCCGAGCCCGCTGGTGCCGACGTCACGATCGCGACGCTCCCCGGGGGCACCGACCTGGGCGACACCGCGAGCGTCCTGGCATCCGTCGGAGGACCGCTCGTCGACGTCGTCTACGGGAACTGGCCCACTCCGCTGGCGGTGGCGTGGCAGGAGGCCGGGCAGCAGGCCGTCAACGGACTCGGCATGCTGCTGCACCAGGCCCTGCTGCAGGTACGCGTGTTCGTCGGCGGCGACCCCGCGGAGCCGCTGGAGCGCGAGGACGCCGTGCTCGCCGCGATGCGCACCGCCGTCATGGGAGGATAGAGCCATGCTTCGCGTGCTCACGGCCGGGGAATCCCACGGCCCCGAACTGGTCGCCCTCATGGAGGGGATGCCGGCCGGTGTCCCGATCTCGCCCGCACAGATCCGTGCCGATCTGGCCCGCCGCAAGCTCGGCTACGGCCGCGGCTCGCGCATGAAGTTCGAGGAAGACGAGCTGACGCTGTCGACCGGCATCGTGCAGGGCTTCACGATCGGCAGCCCGATCGCGCTGCGCATCGGCAACACCGAGTGGCCGAAGTGGGTCGAGGTGATGAGCCCCGAACCCGTCGAGCTCTCCGACCGCTCCCGCGGACGCGGTGCCGCGCTGACCCGTCCGCGTCCCGGACACGCCGACCTCGTCGGCATGCAGAAGTACGGCTTCGACGAGGCGCGCCCGATCCTCGAGCGCGCGTCGGCCCGCGAGACCGCGGCGCGCGTCGCCCTCGGCGCCGTCGCCCGTGCGTTCCTCGGCGAGCTCGGCATCCGGCTCGTCAGCCACACGCTCTCGATCGGGCCCGTGCGCGTGCCCGACGACGCGGAGTTCCCCACCCCCGACGATGTCGACCGTCTCGACGCCGACCCGCTGCGGTGCTTCCACGCCGAGACGTCGGCCGCGATGGTCGCCGAGGTCGACGACGCGAAGAAGTCCGGCGACACCCTCGGCGGGATCGTCGAGGTGCTCGCGTACGGCCTCCCGCCGGGGCTCGGCTCCCACGTGCAGTGGGACCGCCGGCTGGATGCCAAGCTCGCCCAGGCCCTCATGAGCATCCAGGCGATCAAGGGGGTCGAGGTCGGAGACGGCTTCCTCACCACGACGCGCCGTGGCTCGCAGGCCCACGACGAGCTCTTCGCCACGGGAGACGGCATCACGCGGTCGTCCGACCGTGCGGGCGGCACCGAGGGCGGCATGTCGACCGGTACCGTGCTGCGCGTCCGCGCCGGCATGAAGCCGATCGCCACGATCCCCAAGGCGCTCCGCACCGTCGACGTCGCGACCGGTGACACCGCCGCCGCGCACCACCAGCGCTCTGACGTGTGCGCGGTTCCGGCCGCCGGGGTCGTCGCCGAAGCGATGGTCGCGATCACCCTCGCCGACGCGGTGCTGGAGAAGTTCGGCGGCGACAACGTCGCCGAGACCCGCCGCAACCTCGAGACCTACCTCGCGCACCTGCCCGAGACGCTGCGCACCACCGACGCCTCCGACGCGGCGCTGCTCGCGCATGACCTCGGCTGAGGCCCCCACCGCCGCACTCGTGCTCATCGGACCGATGGGCGCGGGCAAGACGAGCATCGGTCGTCGCGTGGCGCGGGCGCTCGGCCGGCCGTTCCGCGACACCGACAAGATCGTCGTCCGCGACCATGGGCCGATCCCCGAGATCTTCGCGGCGCACGGCGAGGCGCACTTCCGTGACCTCGAGCGCGCCGCCGTCGCCGAGGCCCTCTCCGCCGGCGGCGTGGTCGCACTGGGCGGGGGAGCGGTGCTGGATGCCGCGACCCGGGAACGCCTGGCCGCGCACCACGTCGTGCTGCTGACCGTCGCGCCGCACGTCGTGGCATCCCGCATCCACGGAGACGATCGCCCGCTCCTCGACGCCGAAGACCCCGTCGAGCGCTGGCTCCGCATCTACGAGGAACGCCGACCCGTGTACGAATCCACCGCGCACATCGCCTTCGACACGTCTTCGGGCCCCCTGGCCCGCGTCGTCGACGACATCGTGGCGTGGGCGCAGAGCGTCCCGACCCAGGAGACCCCATGACCGACACCACCACCATCTCCGTCGCCGGCGAGCCGGGATACGACATCACGATCGGGCGCGGGGTGCTGGCCTCCCTGAGCGAGAAGCTGCCCGCGAACGCGCAGAAGGTGCTCATCGTGCATCCGCCGACCCTGGCGGCGCAGGCCGAGTCCCTCCGCGCGCAGCTCGTCGGCGATCGGCAGGTGCTGCTGGCCGAGATCCCGGATGCCGAGCAGGGCAAGCGCGTCGAAGTCGCCGCGTTCTGCTGGCAGGTCATGGGTCAAGCCGACTTCACCCGAACGGATGCCGTGATCGGCTTCGGCGGGGGAGCGGTCACCGATCTCGCCGGGTTCGTCGCGGCAACGTGGCTCCGCGGCGTCGCGCTCGTCCAGGTGCCGACCACGGTTCTCGGGATGGTGGATGCCGCCGTGGGCGGCAAGACCGGTATCAACACCGCCGAGGGCAAGAACCTCGTCGGGGCGTTCTGGCCGCCGGTCGCGGTGGTGTGCGACCTCGACCTGCTCGACACGCTGTCGAAGAACGAAGCGACCGCCGGCTTCGCCGAGGTGGTCAAGGCCGGGTTCATCTGGCATCCGGAGATCCTCGACCTCATCGAGGCCGACCCCGAGAACATCGTCGACCCGCGCGGCGAGGCGTTCCGCCGGTGCATCGAGCTCGCGATCGATATGAAGGCCCGAGTCGTGGGCGAGGACCTGCGCGAGGCGGGCCTTCGCGAGGTGCTGAACTACGGCCACACCCTGGGCCACGCGATCGAGCACGCCGAGCGCTACCGCTGGCGCCACGGCGCGGCGATCTCGGTCGGCATGGTCTTCGCCGCGGAGCTGTCGCGCCTGGCCGGGCGCCTGTCCGACGACGTCGCGCAGCGTCACCGCACGGTGCTCGAGTCGCTCGGACTGCCGACGACCTACCGCGCCGGAGCCTTCCAGACGCTGAAGGCGACGATGCAGCGCGACAAGAAGAGTCGCGGCAGCATGCTGCGCTTCATCGTGCTCGACGACCTCGCCCGCCCGACGGTGTTGCAGGCGCCCGACGAGTCCCTGCTGTTCGCGGCCTACCAGGAGGTCGGCGCGTGAGCACGCCCCGCCGCCTGCTGCTCGTCAACGGGCCGAACCTCAACCTGCTCGGCACGCGCCAGCCCGAGATCTACGGACGCGACACGCTCGCCGACGTCGAGCGGGTCACGGCCGACGCGGCGGCCCGCCACGGCCTGGAGGTCCGCGCCGTCCAGAGCAACCACGAGGGCGCCCTCATCGACGCGATCCACGCCGCACGGCTCGACTGCGCCGGCATCGTGATCAACGCCGGCGGCTACACGCACACCTCCGTCGCACTCCGCGACGCGCTGGCATCCGTCGACCTCCCCGTGGCCGAGGTGCACATCTCGAACATCAAGGAACGTGAGAGCTTCCGGCACTTCTCGTACATCGAGGACGTCGCCGCCGTGCACGTCATCGGCGAGGGCGTCCCCGGGTACGCGCGCGCCGTCGACCTCCTCGTCGAGGTCATCAGCGGCCGCGCGGACGGCTGAGCACCCATCGCGTAGACTCGATCGCTGGGCGAGCGCCGACGCGACGCCCCCACCGACTCACGAAACGGAATATCGAACCTCATGGCATCCACTGCAGACATCAAGAACGGCGTCGTCCTGAACATCGACGGTCAGCTCTGGAGCGTCGTGGAGTTCCAGCACGTCAAGCCCGGAAAGGGCGGCGCGTTCGTCCGCACGAAGCTGAAGAACGTCATGTCCGGCAAGGTCGTCGACCGCACGTTCAACGCCGGCGCGAAGGTCGACATCGAGAACGTCGACCGTCGTGACTTCACCTACCTCTACAACGACGGCGAGGGCTTCGTCTTCATGGACGTCGCCGACTACGACCAGATCACCGTGGGCGCGGTGACGGTGGGCGACGCCGCGAACTTCCTGCTCGAGAACCAGCAGGTGCAGATCGCGCTCAACAACGGCAACCCGCTCTACATCGAGCTGCCGCCGTCCGTGATCCTCGAGGTCACCTACACCGAGCCGGGCCTGCAGGGCGACCGCTCGTCGGCCGGCACCAAGCCCGCCACCGTCGAGACCGGCTACGAGATGCAGGTTCCCCTGTTCCTCGAGACCGGCACCAAGATCAAGGTCGACACTCGCACCGGCGAGTACCTCGGCCGCATCAGCTGACCTTGAGCGCCCGTACCAAGGCGCGCAAGCGCGCCCTCGACATCCTGTTCCAAGCCGACGTCCGTGGCGAAGAGTTGCCCGTCATGCTCGCCGTCGAAGCGAAGCGTGCCGCCAGCGAGCCCGACCGTCAGGTGTCGTGGCTGTACGCCCGCGACATCGTCGACGGCGTGATCGACAACCGCGACGCGATCGACGAGCAGATCACCACGTTCGCCAAGGACTGGTCGCTGCAGCGCATGCCCGCCGTCGACCGCGCCCTGCTGCGCATCGGCACGTGGGAGATCCTCTACAACGACGAGGTGCCCACGGCGGTCGCGATCGACGAGGCCGTCGAACTGGCGAAGGAGTTCTCGACCGACGACTCCGGCTCGTTCGTGCACGGCGTCCTCGCCCGGATCGCCCGCTCGTCCTGACCCCCTCCGGCGTGACCCGACGCGGCCCCGACTTCTCGTCGGCGGCCGCGTCACGGCGTCTCCGACCGGTCGCTCCGCCGGCCGCGATGTCGGTGGCCTGCGCGAGGATCTCTTCATGACGTCGTGGCGCGGCCTGCTCCCCAGCGGCGAGCAGCCCGGGTTCGACGCGCTGGCCCTCGGGATCGAGCTGCGCCAGCGCGCCCCGTACGACCCGTCCCACTGGCAAGCGCGGTCGGTCGATCCGGTGACGCCCCGCATGCTCGCCCGCCGGCAGGACGACCTGCAGCTCGTCGCCCGGCCGCTCGTCCGGGGAGCGCGCGAGACCTGGATCCGGGCGGATGCCACGTGGGACGTGGTGCGCCGATCCGGCGGCCGCTTCGACCCGGCGCACGTGGGCTGGTTCGCCGAGTTGCACGCGCTCGCGCAAGCCATGCGCACCACGGGGCCCTTCGTCGCCGCGAGCGACACCGTCGCGCTCGACACCATCGCCTCGCCCCTGCTGTGGCCGCACCTGCGCGCGGCCGCAGGGCTCGGCATCCCGCTCGTGGCGATGCACCCGCAGCAGACGGTGCGGCTGGCCGACGCGGCGACGGCGCGCGTCGCGGTCGACTCCAGCGGCGACGGCGGGCTGCGGCTCTCATCCGTGGTCGAGATCGACGGGCAGACGACGGATGCCGCGCACGTGCGGCCCGTGGGCGGATTCGGCGTCTTCGCGTTCGAGATCGACCGCGACCCGATCCCGCTCGTGCTCGCACCGGTCGCGCTGCCGGCACCGCTGCCCGCGCTGCTGACGACGGGGCCTGTCGAGGTGCCCGCCGAGGAGACGGGGGAGTTCCTCGCCGAGGCGTATCCGCGGCTGGCCCGTCGGGTGCCGTTGGCAATCGGCGCCGGGGTTCCGGCGCCCCCTCCACCGCGGCCCACCCTCGAGGTGATGGTGACGTACCGCGACGACGACGCGCTCGAGTACGCCCTCGACTGGCTGTACCCGGGGCCGATCCGCGCCGCGTACGGGACTCCCGTCCTGGACGACGAGCGCGATCCCCGGGTCGAGGCGCAGATCGCCGGGCGGTTCGAAGCGGCGTGGGCCGAGAACGCCGACCTGCCGGTGCGCGCCCGCGCGACGCTGCGCGACGCCGACGCCGCGCTGTTCTCGACGCGACTGCTCCCCGCGCTCGACCTGCTCGCCGATGTGCGCGTGGTCACGCGCGGGACCGTTCCGGCGTTCCGTGAGCTGCGGGGCGACCCGTCGCTGTCCATCACCGCCGTCCCGTCGCCCGATCGCGACTGGTTCGACCTCGGCATCGTCGTCGTCATCGACGGGCGCACGATCCCGTTCGGCACGCTCTTCACGGCGCTCTCGCGCGGCCGGACGCGCATCAAGCTCTCCGACGGGGCGTGGTTCTCGCTCGCGCACCCCGCGCTCCAGCGTCTGCGCGACCTGCTCGACGAGGCCGCGAAGCTCGACGAGTGGGACGCCGGCCCGCGGATCCCACGCCGCCACCTCGCACTGTGGAGCGACTTCGAAGACCTCGCCGACGAATCCGAGGCCGCGGGCGAGTGGCGCTCTCTCGCGCGGGCGCTGCGCGACGTGTCCGAGGTGCCCGAGATCGCGACCCCGGCGGGCTTCCGCGCCGAGCTGCGGCCGTACCAGCGGGCCGGGCTCTCGTGGCTCGCACTCTTGCACGCGCACCGGCTGGGCGGCATCCTGGCCGACGACATGGGGCTCGGCAAGACCGTGCAGGTGCTCGCGCTCATCGCCCATGCGCGGGCCGCGGGAGAGCAGCGGCCCTGGCTCGTCGTCGCCCCGACGTCCGTGCTGCCGACGTGGAGAGCCGAAGCCGCGCGGTTCGCGCCCGAGCTGGTGGTCGTCACCGTCGAGGCGACCGCGGTGCGTCGCACGCGCACGATCGCGCAGCTGTCCGACGGCGCCGACATCGTCGTGGCTCCCTACGGCGTGGTCCGCACCGACGACGCCGAATTCGCCGAGCCCGACTGGGCCGGGGTGATCCTCGACGAGGCGCAGTTCGTGAAGAACCCCACGACCCGCATCCATCGCGCGGTCGCCGCGCTGCGGGCGGACTCGGTCTTCGCGGTCACCGGCACTCCGATCGAGAACGGCCTGGACGACCTGTGGGCGCTGCTGGCGCTGACCGCGCCCGGGCTGTACCCCTCGGCCCGGCGTTTCCGCGAAGAGTACGTCCGGGCGATCGAGCAGCTGCCGGGCGACTCACCGACCGAACTCTCCGCGGCGGCGGCCGACGCCCACCGCCGGGGAAGTCTCGCTCGGTTGCGGTCGCGCGTGCGCCCGTTCCTGCTGCGGCGGACGAAGGACGTCGTGGCCGCCGACCTCCCGCCCAAGCAGGAGCAGACGATCGCGGTGCCCCTGGGACCCGCGCACCGCGAGCTCTACGACCGCGTCCTGCAGCGCGAGCGGCAGAAGATCCTCGGGCTCCTCGACGACCTCGACCGGCAGCGGTTCATCGTGTTCCGCTCGATCACGCTGCTGCGCATGCTGGCCCTCGCCCCCGCCCTGATCGACGAGCGCGACGCGCACCTCGGTTCGGGGAAGCTCGACGTCCTGCTCGAACGCCTCGTCGAGGTGGCATCCGAAGGTCACCGAGCGCTCGTGTTCAGCCAGTTCACGTCGTTCCTCGACCTGGCCGCCGAGCGCTTGGATGCCGCGGGCCTGACGTTCGCGCACCTCGACGGTTCGACCGCCCGACGCGGAGAGGTGATCGACCGGTTCCGCGAGGGTGATGCCCCGGTTTTCCTGATCAGCCTCAAGGCGGGCGGCTTCGGCCTCACCCTCGTCGAGGCGGAGTACGTCTTCCTGCTCGACCCGTGGTGGAACCCCGCCGCCGAGACCCAGGCGATCGACCGCACCCACCGCATCGGTCAGACCCGCAGCGTGTTCGTCTACCGGCTCATTGCGGCGGGCACGGTCGAAGAGAAGGTCCTCGAGCTGCAGCAGCGCAAGGCCGCCCTCTCCCGCGCCGTGCTCGACGACGACGACGCGTTCGCCCGAAGCCTGGATGCCGACGACATCCGGGGGATCCTCGGGGACTGACGCGGGTCGGGATGCGGCCACCGCGCCCACCTCTCGCACAGCCATCGCCCGCGTAGACTCGACGGGTTCTCACGGACAGGAGCGACATGAAGATCACCGGCCTCGGCCACGCGGGAATGTTCATCGAGACGGCGGGCGGCAGCATCCTCTGCGACCCCGTCATCGGACCGAGCTTCTTCGGCTCGTGGTTCCCGTTCCCCGACAACCGTGCGCTGGACTGGGAGCGGTTCGGCGCGGCGGACTTCCTGTACATCTCGCACCGCCACCGCGACCACTTCGACCCGGCGATGCTGGAGCGGTATGTGTCGAAGGACATCAAGGTCCTCCTGCCCGAGTACCCCACCGACGACCTCGAGCAGGACCTCATCGCGCTCGGCTACACCAACCTCGTCCGCACCGAGGCGGGGGGGCCCATCCAGTACGGCGACCTGAAGATCATGGTGACGCCGCTGCGCGCACCCTCCGACGGCCCCATCGGCGACTCCTCGCTCTCTCTCGACGACGGCACCGCCTCGATCCTCAACCAGAACGATTCGCACCCGCTCGACCTCGAGAAGCTGATCGACTTCGGCACCCCCGACGCGTACTTCACGCAGGTGTCGGGCGCCATCTGGTGGCCGATGGTCTACGACCTGCCCCAGGACGCCAAGCAGAACTTCGCGCAGCTCAAGCGCGACGCGCAGAACAAGCGCGCGATGTACTACATCGAGAAGGTCAATGCGCCGCACGTGTTCCCGATGGCGGGCCCGCCGATGTTCCTCCGCGAGGCCCTGTTCCGCTACAACGGCATGGGCCTCGAGAACGACTCGATCTTCACCGACCAGCGCGAGTTCCTCGCCCACATGAAAGAGCTGCGGCCCGATCAGCAGGGCCACCTGTTCCTGCCCGGCACCG
The DNA here is from genome assembly GCF_005774735.1 of Microbacterium sp. 5K110. GTDB lineage: Bacteria > Actinomycetota > Actinomycetes > Actinomycetales > Microbacteriaceae > Microbacterium. The sequence goes on from NZ_VBUM01000017.1 coordinate 10,434, forward strand.
AGGTCGAGGTGCACGGGTCCGACGTCACGGTCACGCAGACGCTGTACACGGATGCCGAGATCGACCGCATCTTCGGCGACAAGTGGGACTACCTCGCCGAGCAGCGCGACAGCCGACAGGACGAGATCGCCGCGGAAGAGGCATCCCGTGCCGAGATCATCCCGCCGGCCGAGATGCTCGCGGCCTTGAAGGAGTGGTGGGAGCCGCTGCTCCGCCGCGCCCGCACGATCCGCAACGGGGTGGGCGGAATGGTGCGCTTCCGTATCGGCGAGCTCGACATGGTCGTCGACTTCCCCAAGGCGAAGGTGCGCGAGTACGCGGGGGAGGAGTGCATCTACTGGTACACGATCCCCGCCGATCTGGTGTCGACGAACATCCGCGACCACGAGATCGACTGGTCGAACTCGATCTTCCTGTCGATGCAGTTCGAGGTGGGCCGATCGGGCAAGTTCAACGAGTTCCTCACGACGTTCCTCAAGTGCCTGTCGCGCGACCGCATCGAGTACGTCGAGAACTGGTACGCCGAGCAGTCCGACCAGACCGAGGATGCCGAGATCGACGGCTGGACCGTCCAGCGCCGGTGCCCGCACCTGCGCGCCGACCTGACCAAGACCGGCAAGATCGAGGACGGCGTGCTGACGTGCTCGCTGCATGACTGGAAGTGGGATCTGGCCTCGGGTCGGTGCCTCACGACGACCGGTCACCCGATCCGTTCGACGCCGAGCGGGGAGCGCGCCGCCTCCGAGCCGGCCGAGGCCACCGCCCGCTGACCCGTGGCGGGCCTCCATCACGTCGAGATCTGGGTCGCCGACCTCGCGCAGGCACGCGCGGAGTGGGGCTGGCTCCTGTCGGCGGTCGAGTTCGAGCGTTGCGGCGCGTGGCCGGAGGGGGAGTCATGGAGCGCCGGCGACGGCGCCTACCTGACGCTGACTACCTCGCCGAACCTGTCCGGGCCCGTCCATAACCGGCGAGCGCCGGGGGTGAACCATCTCGCGTTCCTCGGCGGCTCTCGTTCGCGGGTGGATGCCGTGATGGAGGCCGCGCCCGCGCACGGGTGGCGCACCCTGTACCAGGAGCGGTATCCGTTCGCCGGCGGCCCGGAGCACTACGCCGGGTGGCTGGAAGACTCCGCGGGCTTCAAGGCCGAGATCGTCGCCGAAGAGGAGTGACCGACCGACGCGGGTCACTTGGCTCCGAGCGGGACCGTTGCGGTCGCCGTGAGCCTCGACGACGCGAGGCGACGCGAAAACGACGGATGCCACCCGGCAACGACGGATGCCACCCGACCGCAACGAGTGCGATGGGCGTCACGGCCACGAGGGCGTAGCGGGTGCGGCGAGCGCGGTTGGCTCTTCCTCACGCGTCACGACCTGCTCAGCGCGATGGCGGAAGCAATGTTCATCGAGGGGTGCCCGGTCACGCCGCATCGAAGCGGCGCGGTGACCTCGATCTCAACCGATAGGGCGGGCGCACCTCGCCCGTTCTCGGGTCGGGCGGAGCATGCAACCAGTACGTGTCCTGACCGGTCACCGGGTCTCGCTCGCGCACGATCTTCTCCCCGCGGTTGTGCAAACCCAGATGGTGGTTCCGGCAGAGAGGAACGCCGTCGTCGACGTCGGTGCGGCCGCGATCCTGGGCCCAGTGGTCGATGTGGTGCATCTCGCACTGGGAGATGGGGGCACGGCATCCGATCCCGACGCAGCCGCCGTCGCGCACGGCGATCGCGATCCGCTGCGCCCGCGTGAACAGCCGCTGGTGTCGACCGACATCGAGCGGTCGTCCTGCGTCGTCGAGGGAGACAGGAACCGCACCCGCATCGCAGAGGTAGCTCTCGACGACCCCGGCGGGCAGGGCTTCTCCACCATCCTCGAGGTGCCCGACGGCGCGGATCGCGACCTCGGTCCGCGCGCGCTCCTTCTCCGCCGCCCCGGGCCCCGTGAATGCCGCTCCTTCGACGACGATCCGCACCCCCGGCTGACGGTCGCCGAACGCCTGCGCCGGGTCGGCCGCGGCTCCCGTGCGCATCACCGCGATCAGCGTGTCGTAAGCGATCTGCTCACCCGACCGCTCATCGGCGGCGTCCCGGGCGTGATGGAACCCGGCGACGTCACGGGCGTCACGGACACCCTCGGTATCGCGGAGCCCCTGGGCGTTAGGGACCCCCTCGGCGTCACGCAGCCCGGGGTCATTCCCGGCATCCGCCTCGACGAACCGGGGCCCCCGCCGCGGACGCAACGCGGCCTGCAGAATGGCATCCACCCACGCCGCCGCATCGTCGTCGAAAACGAAGCGTCCGTGTCGCTGCCCGTGCTCGTCGACCCACGAGCGATACGACCGCGCGGCGAAGCGCTCCTCGAACCGCAGTGTCACGCCGACGGGGTCGAGCCGGTCCCGCGCAATCCGTGCGGAAGCGCGAAGCTCCTCGACCGGCAGATGCGGCGCCTCATCGATCAGCCTCTCGACGGCCGTCGCCCACGCGCGCGGCAGGAAGCCCGCATCGAGGTCGGGATATCTCTCGACCGGCGGCTCACCCAGCCCCACGCGGATCGCCTGGAACTGCGCCTGGCTGACGGCGCCGTCGCGGAGCGCATCGCTCAACAGCTCGAGCCACTCCGCGCACCCGCCGACGTTCTCGGGCACCCCACTCGACGCCGCCCCACGGGACCCGTCCTCGCGGTCGCCCGGGAGGACAGTCGTGGCACCGAGCAGATCGCCCCCTGTCTTCACCGACCGCGAGACCTCGCTCCTGCTCCGCCCGGTCAGCGATTGGAGCAGCTCCGCCGCCGTGCGGTGCCCCTGGCGTTGCGCCAAGCCCGCGACGCCCAGCTCTCGGGAAGACCGCGCGTCGATGACACGCGCCGCACACGCCGCCAGCACGTCGAGCGCATTCCGCGCAGAGGTGATCTCGCTCCTGACCCGCATGACCTGGCCATCATCGAGAGCAGCGAGCTCTCGCCCCGCGACCAGCGCGACGATGCGCTCGCTCGCCCCCAGGAGGCGATCCGTCAGCGCACGCATTTCCATAGAACAAATGTACGAACGAAACTCGACCGCCACCGGCCTCGGGGAGCGACACCACCCGACACCGATCAGGATTCACCCGCAGCCACCCGCTAGACTCGACCCAGAACCTCGGCAACCTTTAACCCCGTCCCGTGAGGCGGAGAAGGGAGCAGCGGATGAGTACGCGCACCGTCATGCACGATGCCGACATCGCCCGCGCTTTGACGCGCATCTCGCACGAGATCCTGGAGTCCAACAAGGGACCGGAAGGACTCGTCCTCCTCGGCATTCCGACCCGCGGCGTCACCCTCGCCGATCGGATCGCGCCGCTGATCAGCGAGTTCGGCGGAACCCCGGTGCCGGTCGGAGCCCTCGACGTCACGATGTACCGCGACGACCTGCACCGCAACCCCACGCGTGCCCCGCAGGCGACGCGCATCCCGGCGGGTGGCATCGACGGCAAGGTCGTCGTGCTCGTCGACGACGTGCTGTTCTCGGGACGGAGCATCCGCGCCGCCCTCGACGCCCTGCAAGACATCGGGCGACCCGCCGCCGTGCGGCTGGCGACCCTCATCGACCGCGGTCACCGCGAGCTGCCGATCCGGCCCGATTTCGTCGGCAAGAACCTGCCCAGCGCCCGCGACGAGCGCGTGAACGTGCGCCTCGCCGAGATCGACGGCATCGAGGAGGTGACGATCGAATCATGAGGCACCTGCTCGACACCCGCGACCTCACCCGCGCCGAGGCGCTCGAGATCCTCGACGTCGCCGAGGACATGGCCGACACGCAGCGCCGTGAGGTCAAGAAGCTCCCGACGCTGCGCGGCAAGACCGTCGTGAACCTCTTCTTCGAGGACTCCACTCGCACCCGCATCTCGTTCGAGGCCGCCGCCAAGCGTCTCAGCGCCGATGTCATCAACTTCTCCGCCAAAGGCTCGAGCGTCTCCAAGGGCGAGTCGCTGCAGGACACCGCCCAGACGCTGCAGGCGATGGGAGCGGATGCCGTGGTCATCCGCCACGGCGCGTCCGGTGCCCCGCGCACCCTCGCCACGAGCGGCTGGATCACCGCCGGTGTCGTCAACGCCGGCGACGGCACGCACGCCCACCCGACGCAGGCGCTGCTGGACGCGTTCACCATCCGCAAGCGCCTGTTCGGAGACGACAGCCGCGGCCGCGGGCTCGACGGCATCCGGGTCACGATCGTCGGCGACATCCTCCACTCGCGCGTCGCCCGATCGAACGTGTGGCTCCTGCACACCCTCGGCGCCCACGTCACGCTCGTGGCGCCGCCGACCCTCGTGCCGCAGGACGTGAGCGGGTGGCCCGTCGAGGTCGATTACGACCTCGACCGTGCGATCGCCGCGGGACCCGACGCGCTGATGATGCTCCGCATCCAGCTCGAGCGCATGAATGCGGCATATTTCCCCACTGAACGGGAGTATTCACGGCGCTACGGCCTCGACGCGCGGCGCCTGGGGGCTCTGCCGGGCGGTAGCATCGTTCTGCACCCTGGCCCGATGAACCGCGGCCTGGAGATCTCCGCCGAAGCCGCCGACTCGCCGCGCTCGACGGTTCTCGAGCAGGTGGCGAACGGCGTCTCCGTGCGCATGGCCGTGCTCTACCTGCTGCTTGCGGGCGAACGGCCCGACACCGAGAAAGAGGACCCGCGATGAGCCACGCCACCCCCCACACCCTGCTGGTGCGCGGCGCGCGGATCGAAGGCGCGGATGCCACCGACCTCCTCGTCCGCGACGGCGTCATCGCCGAGACCGGCACCGGTCTCTCGCACCAGGGCGCGACCGTCGTCGACGCCGAGGGTCTCATCGCGCTGCCGGGCCTGGTCGACCTCCACGTGCACTTGCGCGAACCCGGCTACGAGGCGTCCGAGACCGTCGAGACGGGGTCGCGAGCGGCCGCCGCGGGCGGCTTCACCACCGTGTTCGCGATGCCGAACACCTCGCCCGTCGCCGACACCGCCGGCGTCGTCGAGCAGGAGCTGGCCCTCGGCGAAGCCGCGGGCTACGTGCACGTGCAGCCGATCGGCGCCGTCACGGTGGGCCAGAAGGGCGAGCGTCTCGCCGAGCTCGGCGCGATGGCCGACTCGCGCGCCCGCGTGCGGGTCTTCAGCGACGACGGCTTCTGCGTCTTCGACCCCCTCATCATGCGTCGCGCGCTGGAGTACGTGAAGGCGTTCGACGGCGTCATCGCGCAGCACGCGCAGGACCCGCGTCTGACCGAGGGCGCCCAGATGAACGAGGGCGCGGTCTCGGCCGAGCTGGGTCTGGCCGGTTGGCCCGCCGTCGCCGAGGAGTCGATCATCGCGCGCGACGTGCTGCTGGCCGAGCACGTGGGCTCGCGACTGCACGTGTGCCACCTCTCCACCGCCGGATCGGTCGACATCATCCGTTGGGCCAAGAAGCGCGGCGTGAACGTCACCGCCGAGGTGACCCCGCACCACTTGCTGCTGACCGACGAGCTCGTGCGCGACTACGACGCCCGCTTCAAGGTGAACCCGCCGCTGCGCCGCGAAGAGGACGTCCTCGCCGTCCGCGAGGGTCTGGCCGACGGCACGATCGACATCGTCGCGACCGACCACGCCCCGCACCCCGCCGAGGCGAAGTCCTGCGAGTGGGCCGCGGCCGCCAACGGCATGGTGGGGCTCGAGAGCGCCCTGCGCGTCGTGCACTCCGCGATGGTCGAGACCGGTCTGCTCGACTGGGCCGACGTCGCCCGGGTGATGTCGCGGACTCCCGCCCGCATCGGCCGCCTCGACGGGCACGGCACCCCGCTGACCGAGGGGCAGCCCGCGAGCTTCACGCTGTACGACCCGCGCCCGTCGCGCGAGTTCGGCCTCGGCGACCTGCGCGGCCGCAGCAAGAACTCGCCGTACCTCGGCCGAGAGCTCCCCGGCGAGGTGCGCTGGACCGTGCGCGCCGGCATCCCGACCGTCATCGACGGCGCGGTGCTGCCGGCACCCGGGGTGCTCGCGTGACCCGCGAAGGCGCGCTGCTGGTCATGGCCGGCGTCGCCGTCGTGCTGCTGGCGCTCCTCGCGTGGGCATGGATGCGACGAACGCGGCGCGATGCGCGCTACACCGCACCGGTGGGAGAGCTTCCCGAGGATGCCGTGGAGACGGGCGTGTTCCCGGGCCTGTACGTCGCGACCACCCGTCACGGCGAGCCCCTGGAGCGTCTGGCCATCCGCGGCCTCGGCTTCCGCTCCCGCGTGGACGTCACGGTCACTTCGGCCGGGATCGCCCTCGACCTGCCGGGCCAGCCCCGCATCGCGCTCACCCGCGACCGCCTCGTCGACGCAGCTCTCGCCACGGTCGCCATCGACCGCGTGGTCGAGCGCGACGGCCTGACGCGCGTCAGTTGGCGCATCGACGACGACACGATCGTCGACACCTACCTCCGACCCCAGGATGCCTCGGCCCGATCCCTCGCCGACGCCATCCGTCCCCTCACGACGACAGGAAGCGACGCATGACCGCCCTGATCTCCCCTCCGCGCATCTCGCGCGAGCCCGCCGTCCTGGTGCTGGAAGACGGCACCCGCTACCCCGGCCGCGCGTACGGCGCCCGCGGTGAGACCTTCGGCGAGGTCGTCTTCGCCACCGGCATGACCGGCTACCAGGAGACCCTCACCGACCCGTCCTACGCCGGCCAGATCGTGCTGCAGACGGCCCCGCACATCGGCAACACCGGTGTCAACGCCCAAGACCCCGAGTCCCGCCGCATCTGGGTCGCCGGTTACGTCGTGCGCGACCCTTCGCGCGTCGTGTCGAACTGGCGCGCCGACCGTTCGCTCGACGACGCGCTCGTCGAAGACGGCATCGTCGGCATCTCGGGACTCGACACCCGCGCCGTCACGCGCCGGATCCGCTCGTCGGGCAGCATGCGCGGCGGCGTGTTCTCGGGCGAGGCCGCCGGCCTCGACCCCGACGAGCAGCTGCGCCGCGTGCTCGCGGCCCCCGGCATGGCCGGTCGCAACCTCTCCGCCGAGGTCTCGGTGACCGAGGTCGAGGTGACCCCGGCGACGGCGGAGCGCGTCGGCAACCTCGCCGTCCTCGACCTCGGCGTCAAGCAATCCACGATCGACAACCTCGCCGCGCGGGGCTTCGACGTGCACGTGTTCCCGCAGTCCGCCACGATCGAGGAGATCCGCGCGATCGAGCCGGTCGCCGCGTTCTACTCCAACGGTCCCGGTGACCCCTCGGCGTCCGACCAGCACGTCGAGCTCCTGCGCGCCGTCCTCGACGACGGCCTGCCCTTCTTCGGCATCTGCTTCGGCAACCAGCTGCTGGGCCGCGCGCTCGGTTTCGGTACGTACAAGCTGCCCTTCGGTCACCGCGGCATCAACCAGCCCGTGCTCGACAAGACCACGGGCCGCGTGGAGATCACCTCGCAGAACCACGGCTTCGCGGTCGAGGCGCCGCTGGACCAGGTCGTGGACAGCCCGCACGGCTACGGCCGCGTCGAGGTCAGCCACATCGGCCTCAACGACAACGTGGTCGAGGGCCTCCGCGCCCTCGACATCCCGGCGTTCAGCGTGCAGTACCACCCCGAGGCCGCCTCCGGCCCGCACGACGCCAACTACCTGTTCGACCGCTTCCGCGACATGGTGCTCGCGACCCAGGAGACGAAGAAGAATGCCTAAGCGCGACGACATCCACTCCGTCCTCGTCATCGGCTCCGGCCCGATCGTCATCGGTCAGGCCTGCGAGTTCGACTACTCCGGCACCCAGGCGTGTCGCGTCCTCCGCGAAGAGGGGGTGCGCGTCATCCTCGTCAACTCCAACCCGGCGACGATCATGACCGACCCCGACTTCGCCGACGCGACCTACATCGAGCCGATCACCCCCGAGGTGATCGAGACGATCATCGCGAAAGAGAAGCCGGATGCCATCCTCCCCACGCTCGGCGGTCAGACGGCCCTGAACGCGGCGATCCAGCTGCACAAGCGCGGCATCCTCGAGAAGTACGACGTCGAGCTCATCGGTGCCGACTTCGAGGCGATCAACAAGGGCGAGGACCGCCAGATCTTCAAGGAGCTCGTGATCGAGGCGGGCGCCGACGTCGCGGCATCCGTCATCTGCCACTCGATGGACGAGCTCATCGCCGGTGCCGAGAAGCTCGGCTACCCGCTCGTCGTGCGTCCCTCGTTCACGATGGGCGGGCTCGGTTCGGGCTTCGCGTACGACGAGGCCGACCTCCGTCGGATCGGCGGCGCGGGTCTGCATGACTCGCCGACGAGCGAGGTGCTGCTCGAGGAGTCGATCCTCGGGTGGAAGGAGTACGAGCTCGAGCTCATGCGCGACACCGCGGACAACACGGTGGTCGTCTGCTCGATCGAGAACGTCGACCCCGTGGGCGTGCACACCGGCGACTCGATCACCGTGGCCCCCGCGCTGACGCTCACCGACCGCGAGTACCAGAAGCTGCGCGACATCGGCATCGACATCATCCGTGCCGTGGGCGTCGACACCGGCGGCTGCAACATCCAGTTCGCCGTCGACCCGAAGTCCGGGCGCATCATCGTCATCGAGATGAATCCGCGTGTCTCGCGCTCCTCGGCGCTCGCGTCGAAGGCGACGGGCTTCCCGATCGCCAAGATCGCCGCGAAGCTCGCGATCGGCTACCGCCTCGACGAGATCCCGAACGACATCACCAAGGTCACCCCGGCGAGCTTCGAGCCCACGCTCGACTACGTCGTGGTGAAGGTACCGCGGTTCAACTTCGAGAAGTTCCCCGCGGCCGACACGACGCTGACGACCACCATGAAGTCGGTGGGCGAGGCCATGGCGATCGGCCGCAACTACTCGACCGCCCTGCAGAAGGCACTGCGCTCGCTCGAGAAGCGCGGATCGAGCTTCCACTGGGGCGACGAGTCGCGCTCGGTCGACGAGCTCCTCGAGATCTCGAAGACGCCGACCGACGGACGCATCGTCGTGCTGCAGCAGGCGCTGCGCTTCGGCGCGACGCCCGCGCAGGCGTTCGACGCCACCGCGATCGACCCGTGGTTCATCGACCAGATCGTCCTCATCAACGAGGTCGCCGAGATGATCCGCGCGGCCGGAGAGCTGGATGCCGACACCTTGCGCCTCGCGAAGGAGCACGGTTTCAGCGACGCGCAGATCGCCGAGATCCGCGGGCTCGACGAAGCCGAGGTGCGCGGCATCCGGTACGCCCTCGATGTGCGCCCCGTCTACAAGACGGTGGACACGTGCGCGGGGGAGTTCCCGGCCCTGACGCCGTACCACTACTCCAGCTACGACTGGGAGACCGAGGTCACGCCGTCGGACCGCACGAAGGTCGTCATCATCGGCTCGGGCCCGAACCGCATCGGGCAGGGCGTCGAGTTCGACTACTCGTGCGTGCACGCCTCGTTCGCGCTATCGGACGCGGGCTACGAGACCGTCATGGTCAACTGCAACCCCGAGACCGTGTCGACCGACTACGACACGAGCGACCGCCTCTACTTCGAGCCGCTGACCCTCGAGGACGTCCTGGAGGTGCTCCACGCAGAGAGCCGGTCCGGGACGATTCTCGGCGTCGTCTGCCAGCTCGGCGGCCAGACGCCGCTCGGCCTGGCCAAGGGCATCGAGGCCGCGGGCTACACGATCCTCGGCACGAGCCCCGAGGCGATCGACCTCGCCGAGGAGCGCGAGCTGTTCTCGCGTCTGCTCGACGAGGCCGGACTCGTCGCTCCGCGCAGCGGCACCGCGATCGACGTCGAGGGCGCCGTGACAGTGGCCGAGGAGATCGGCTACCCGGTGCTCGTGCGCCCGAGCTTCGTGCTCGGCGGCCGCGGCATGGAGATCGTCTACTCGACCGACGCGCTGCGCGACTACTTCGTCCGCGTCGCCGACCAGGCGATCATCGGCCCCGGGCTTCCGCTCCTGGTCGACCGCTTCCTCGACGACGCGATCGAGCTCGACGTCGACGCACTGTACGACGGCACCGACCTGTACATCGGCGGGGTCATGGAGCACCTCGAAGAGGCCGGCATCCACTCCGGCGACTCCTCGTGCACGCTCCCGCCGGTGAGCCTCGGTCGCACCGAGGTCGACCGCGTCCGCGAGGCCACGCTCGCGATCGCCCAGGGCGTGGGCGTCCGGGGTCTGTTGAACGTGCAGTTCGCCATCTCGGCCGGAGTGCTCTACGTCATCGAGGCGAATCCCCGCGCGAGCCGCACCGTGCCCTTCGTGTCGAAGGCGCTCGGCATCCCGCTCGCGAAGGCCGCCAGCCGCATCATGGCCGGCAGCACCGTCGCCGAGCTCATCGCCGAGGGCATGCTGCCCGAGAGCGACGGCTCACGCGTGCCGCTGGACGCCCCCGTCGCCGTGAAGGAGGCCGTGCTGCCGTTCAAGCGCTTCCGTACCGCCGACGGTCACACCGTCGACTCCGTGCTCGGGCCCGAGATGCGCTCGACCGGTGAGGTCATGGGCATCGACCGCGACTTCCCGACCGCGTTCGCGAAGTCGCAGGAGGCCGCGTACGGCGGCATGCCGACCTCGGGCACGGTGTTCATCTCGGTGGCCGACGCCGACAAGCGCGCCGTGATCCTCCCCGCCCACCGGTTGCAGGAGCTCGGCTTCGAGCTCATGGCGACCGAGGGCACGGCCGAGATCCTCGCCCGCAACGGCATCCGGGTCCAGGTCGTCGAGAAGTACTCCGAGACGCAGGGCTCCGGTCAGCGCAACGTGGTCGATCTGATCAACGCGGGCGAGATCGACATGATCGTCAACACCCCGAGCGGCGGCACGGCCCGTGCCGACGGCTACGAGATCCGCGCCGCGGCCGTCGCCGCCGACAAGGCGCTGTTCACCACGATGGCGGTGCTCGGCGCGGCCGTGAGCGCCCTCGGCGCGATGAAGGACGGCTTCGCCGTGCGCAGCCTGCAGGAGTACGCCGTGGACCGCGCGGGTCGCTTGTGAGCGAGACGTTCGGCCAGCGGCTGGCCGCTGCCCTCGAGACCCACGGCGCCCTGTGCGTCGGCATCGACCCCCACGCCGCGCTGCTGTCGGCGTGGGGGCTGGATGCCACGCCCGAGGGCGCGCGCGAGTTCGGCCTGCGCGTGGTCGAGGCCGCCGCCGGCCGTGTCGGTGTGGTCAAGCCGCAAGTGGCGTTCTACGAGCGCTACGGATCGACAGGCTTCGCCGCCCTCGAGGACGTGATGGCCGCCGCCCGTGCGGCGGGCCTCCTCGTCATCGCCGACGCCAAGCGGGGCGACATCGGCACGACCATGGAGGGCTACGCCGCGGCGTGGCTCGAGCCCGGTTCACCCCTCGAAGCGGATGCCGTGACCCTCACGCCCTATCTCGGCCCCGACTCGCTGCGCGCGACGCTGGCCGCCGCGCTCCGCGTGCGGAAGGGCGCGTTCGTCCTCACGGCCACGAGCAACCCCGAGGCTCGTGCGGTCCAGAGCGCCGTCGTCGAGGACGCCCTGGCCGTCGGCGACCACGAACGGGTCGCCGCCCGCGTCGCGCACGACGTGAACGAGGCGAACCTCGGTCAGCCGGGCGCCCTGGGCTCGATCGGCGTCGTCGTCGGCGCGACCGTGGACCGCGCGGCCTTCGGCCTCGGCGACATCACCCTCGCGGGGATGCCGATCCTCGCGCCCGGTTTCGGTGCGCAGGGTGCCGATCCCGCCGATCTCGGACGCCTGTTCGGGTACGTGTCGAAGGCCGTGGTGGCGAACGAGAGCCGCAGTGTCCTCGCCGTGGGTCCGGCGCGCCTGGTGGAGCGGATCACGGCCCGCGCCGACCTGTACCGGGAGGCCCTGAATGGCTGATTCCCGTCGTCCTCCCGAGGTCGACCGCGCCGCCGCCTCGCGCCGCGCAGTGGCCGCGCGTCGCGAGCGCGCGGCGCTCAAGCGCGACGTCTCGACCCGTGTCATCACGCCGCAGGAGCTGCTGCGGCGCGGCCTCGCCGATCCGCTGTCGGCGGCCGGGGCGATGCGCGTGACCGAGTTCCTCACGGCGATCCCCGCGATCGGCGAGAGCAAGCGGGATCGCATCCTGTCGTCGCTGGGCATCTCGCCCGTCAAGCGGCTCGGCGGCCTGGGCTCGCGCCAGCGCGACGCCCTGCAGGCGTTCCTCGACGCACGGTGGCCCGAACCGGGTCCACGCGAGGGGCGCAGCCGGCTCGTCGTGCTCGCCGGCCCGACGGCCGTGGGCAAGGGGACGGTCGCCGCGCACATCAAGGAGCACTTCCCCGAGATCCATCTGTCGGTCTCGGCGACGACCCGCGCCCCGCGGCCGGGCGAGGTCGACGGGGAGCACTACTACTTCGTCGACGACGCCGAGTTCGACCGTCTCGTCGCGGCGGGGGAGCTGCTGGAGTGGGCCACGGTCCACAACAGGCACCGCTACGGCACGCCGCGCGAGCCGATCGACCGCGTCCTGGCCGCCGGCGGCACCGCGCTGCTGGAGATCGATCTGCAGGGCGCCCGCCAGGTGCGCGCGGCCGACCCCTCGGCGACGCTGGTGTTCCTGCTCCCCCCGAGCTGGGACGAACTGGTCCAGCGTCTCGTCGGTCGCGGCACCGAGGATGCCGAGGAACGCGCGCGCCGTCTGCGCACCGCCCGCACCGAGTTGGCGGCGCAGAACGAGTTCGACTACCGGGTCGTGAACGACGAGGTCGCCCGTGCGGCGGCCGAGGTCGTGGCCCTCGCCGCACGACGCCCCGACGTCGGATAGAATACGAGGATGCTTCGGCGCCGGGAGCGCCGCATCCACCTCATCCCGCCGAACCAGGAGGTTCCCCATGGCCGGACGCGACAAGGGCATCATCGACCCGCCCATCGACGCACTGCTCGACAAGGTCGACTCGAAGTACCAGCTCGTGATCTACGCGTCCAAGCGTGCGCGTCAGATCAACGACTACTACTCCGATCTGCACGAGGGCAACCTCTTCGACAACGTGGGGCCGCTCGTCGACTCCACCGTCGAGGACAAGCCGCTCACGATCGCTCTGCACGAGATCCACGAGGACAAGCTGCGCCTTCGCGCCGCCGAGTGATCCGTTCACAGATGTGACGATGCCCCGGGCGGCTGTCCGCCGTCCGGGGCATACTTGTGCCCGTCCCCAGACCACCCTTCCCGGGAGATGCCTTGACCGACCTGCGCCTGTTCACGTCCGAGTCCGTCACTGAAGGACATCCCGACAAGATCTGCGACCAGATCTCCGACAGCATCCTCGACGCGATCATCTCCGAGGATCCGACGGGGCGCGTCGCCGTCGAGACGCTCGTGACGACGGGCCTCGTCCATGTCGCCGGTGAGGTCTCGACCAGCGCCTACGTCGAGATCCCCGCGATCGTGCGCGACGTCGTGAACCGCATCGGCTACAACTCGAGCGAGACGGGATTCGACGGGGAGTCGTGCGGAGTCAGCGTGTCCATCGGCGCGCAGTCCTCCGACATCGCCGCCGGCGTCAACAAGGCGTTCGAGCAGCGCGAGCGCGGCTCGATCGACCCCCGCGATCTGCAGGGCGCCGGCGACCAGGGCATCATGTTCGGCTTCGCCACGACCGAGACGCCGCAGCTCATGCCGATGGCCGCGTGGACGGCGCACCGCATCGCCGAGCGCCTCGCGACGGTCCGCCGCGACGGCACGCTGCCGTTCCTGCGCCCCGACGGCAAGACCCAGGTGACGCTCGGCTACGACGGGCACACGCCCCGAACGGTCGACTCCGTCGTCCTCTCGACGCAGCACCACCCCGACATCTCGCAGGAAGAGCTCCGCGCTCTCGTGCAGGCCGAGGTCATCGACCCGGTGCTGCGCGACACGGGTCTCGACCTGCCCGACGTGCAGTACTACATCAACCCCGCCGGCCCGTTCGTGATCGGCGGCCCGAAGGGCGACGCGGGACTGACCGGCCGCAAGATCATCATCGACACCTACGGCGGGGCGTCGCGCCACGGCGGCGGCGCCTTCAGCGGCAAGGACCCGTCCAAGGTCGACCGCTCGGCGGCATACGCCATGCGCTGGGTCGCGAAGAACGCCGTCGCAGCGGGCCTGGCCGACCGTCTCGAGGTGCAGGTCGCGTACGCGATCGGCAAGGCGAACCCGGTGGGTCTGTACGTGGAGTCGTTCGGCACGGCGCACGTCGCCGACGACACCATCGTCCGCGCGATCCGCGACGTGTTCGACCTGCGCCCGAAGGCGATCATCGACCAGCTCGACCTGCTCCGTCCGATCTACGCGCAGACCGCGGCGTACGGCCACTTCGGTCGTGAACTGCCCGACTTCACGTGGGAGCGCACCGACCGCGTCGACGAGCTGCGCGCCGCCGCCGGTCTCTGACGTGGGGGCGCCCACGCCGGGCGTGCACCGCAGCGCCGCACTCCTGGCATCCCTCCGGCCGCGTCACTGCGGCGGTGACGCCGTGCCCCGGCGGCGCACGTGAGCGCCCGGCGCGTGGCGCGGGTGCAGCTGGATTCGCCGGTGCCGCAGCTGGATCGGCTGTTCGACTACGCGGTGCCGCACCCGCTCGTGGGCGAGGTGGCCCCGGGCGTGCGGGTCAAGGTCCCGCTGCGCTCGGCGGGCCGGATGATGGATGCCTTCGTGGTCGAGGTCGTGCCCGACGACGGCAGTGAGCGCCCGCTGTCGTCGGTGGAGGCGGTCGTCTCGCCGATGGCGGTGCTGCCGGAACGGCTGTACACGCTCGCGCGCCGAGTCGCGGATCGCGCCGCGGGGTCGGTGAGCGACATCCTGCGCCTGGCCGTGCCCAAGCGCATGGTGCGCGCCGAGAAGGCGTGGCTGGCCGCGCCCGCATCCACGGTTCCCGTCGTGCCGCCCGAGTCGCTCGCGCGCGCCGAGTCGCTGCTGACGCCCTACGCGGGCCTGATCGACGCCCTCGACGGCGGCGAGCGCGTCGCCGTCGACGCTCCTCCGCATCCCTCGGGCGACCTGCCGCGGGGGGCCTGGGCCGATCTGCTCGCGGCTGCGGCCGTGCGCACGCTCGCGCGGGGCAGGAGCGCGGTGCTCGTCGTGCCCGACTACCGCGACCAGGCACAGCTCATGGCGGCGCTGGCCGATCTGGTGCCGCCCGAGGCGATCGTGCGCGACGACGCAGATCAGTCGGGCCCGGCGCGGTACGCCCAGTTCTTGCGCACCCTGGCGCCGGTGCCCGTGATCGTCGTGGGACGGCGGTCGGCGGTGTACGCCCCCGCCCACGAGACCGGCCTGGTGGCGCTGTGGGACGACGGCGACTCGCTGCTGTCGGAGCCCCTGGCGCCCGGCGTGCATGCACGGGATGCCGCGCTCGTGCGGCAAGAGCTGGAGGGCTCGGCGCTCGTCTTCGCGGGGCACACCCGCACGACCGACGTGCAGCGTCTGGTCGAGGTCGGCTATGTGCGCGAGGCGGCGCCGAAGCGGCGGGTCAGTCCGCGCGTGGTGCTCAGTGCGACGCGCGAGGGGGAGCAGCGCACCGCCCGCGTGCCGTCGTCGGCGTTCGCCGCGGCGCAAGAGGCGTTGGCCCTGGGTCCTGTGCTCGTGCAGGTCGCCCGCCCGGGGTATGCCCCGTCGCTCGTGTGCGCGGACTGCCGTCGTCCGGCCCGGTGCGCCCACTGCGCCGGTCCGCTGCGCGCGGCCCGTCCGGGCGCGGTGCCCGTGTGCGCGTGGTGCGGGCGCAGCGCCCACGCCTGGACGTGCGGTCACTGCGGCTCGGTGAAGCTGCGCATGTCGTCGTCGGGAAGCGAGCGGACGGCGGACGAGCTGGGCCGGGCGTTCCCGAACACCCGCGTCATCATCGCCGACGGCGCCCACCCCGTGGCCGAAGTGGATGCCGCCCCGGCACTGGTGATCGCCACGCGCGGAGCCGAGCCGCTCGCGCGCGGCGGCTACCGCGCCGTGATCCTGCTCGACGGCGACCGCATGCTGCAGAACGAGGCGCTCCGCGTCGGCGAGCACTGCCTGCGCTGGTGGTCGAACGCGGCCGCTCTCGCCGCTCCCGGCGCGCCCGTGCACCTCGTCGGCGTGGCGGGTCCGGTGGCGCGGGCGCTCGCGACCTGGACGCAGCCGGCGTACGCGCGCGCCGAGCTGGCCGACCGCGCGCCGCTGCGCATGCCCCCGGCGGTGCGGGTCGCGAGCGTCGAGGGACACGCCCGCAGTGTCGACACGCTGCTGGCCGAGCTGCGCGAGAGCGTGCCCGATCTGGACGCCCTCGCCGTCCTCGGCCCCGTCGACACCTCGACGGCACCCGATGCACCGACCTCGCGCGCGCTGGTGCGCTTCGACTACGCCCACGGACGCGCCGTCGCCGAGGCCCTGCGGGCCGGGGTCATCGCCGACGCGCTGCGGGCACGCAAGTCGACGAAGGATCGCGGCCCGAGGCCTCGCAATACACTCAGAGTGCGGCTCGATCTTCCCGAGCCCGACCTCTGAGCGCCGCCGCCCCGGTCCCACCCACCCGCATCCGAAGCGTGAGGAGAACCATGCGCCTCGTCTTCGCCGGCACCCCCGCCGTCGCCGTCCCCTCTCTCCGTGCCCTGGCCGAGGGGCCGCACGAGATCGCCGCGGTCGTCAGCCGCACCGACGCCCCCCTGGGCCGCAAACGCGTGCTCACCCCGTCGCCCGTGGCCCAGGCCGCCGACGAGCTGGGCCTGCCGACGATCAAGGCCGACCGACTGGATGCCGAGGCCACCGGCCGCATCACCGCCCTGCGTCCCGAGCTCGGCGTGATCGTCGCGTACGGCGGGCTCGTGCGCGAGCCGCTGCTGTCGGCCCCGACGCACGGGTGGATCAACCTGCACTTCTCGCTCCTGCCGCGCTGGCGCGGCGCCGCTCCCGTGCAGCGGGCACTCATGGCCGGCGACCGCGAGACGGGAGCCGCCGTGTTCCAGTTGGTCGCCGAGCTGGATGCCGGCGACGTCTTCGCCGAGGAGCGCTACACGGTGCCCGAGAACGCCTCCGCGGGCGAGGTATTGGACGCCCTGGCCGAGATCGGCGCGCCGCTGCTGGCCCGCGTGGTCGACGGGATCGCCGCCGGCACAGCGGTCGCGGTGCCGCAGAGCGGCGAGCCCACCCTCGCACCGAAGCTCACTCTCGCCGACGGTGCCCTCGACTTCGCCCTGGACGCCGAGAGCCTCCTCGCGCGCATCGCGGGCGTCACCCCCGAGCCGGGGGCGCACACGACGTTCGAGGGCGCGCGGCTCAAGGTCCTGCGGGCCGCGGCGAGCGCGGCACCGCCCCTCCCGCCGGGGAGAGTCGTGGCATCCGGGCGCGAGATCCTGGTCGGCACGGCGACGACACCTCTCCGGCTCGAGTCGGTGCAGCCTGCGGGTAGAGGGGCGATGGACGCGGGCTCGTGGTTCCGCGGGCTGCGCACGAGCGAGCCGGTGCTCGGATCATGAGCGTCCAGGGAGCACGGGCGGTCGCCTTCGACGTGCTGCGGGCCGTCTCCGCCGACGAGGCGTACGCCAATCTGCTGCTGCCGCACGCGATCGAGCGGGCGAAGCTGGACGCCCAGGATGCCCGTCTCGCGACCGAGTTGACGTACGGCACGCTGCGACGGCGCGGCACGTACGACGCGATCATCGCGGCCGCGGCCGATCGCAGCGTCGACCGGATCGACCCTCCGGTGCTCGACGCGCTGCGTCTGGGCGTGCACCAGCTGCTGTCGACGCGGGTGGCCTCCCACGCGGCCGTCAACGAGTCGGTGGAGCTGGCGCGTCGCCACGGCGGTGGACGTGGTGCGGCGGGGTTCGCCAACGCCGTGCTGCGCCGGGTGTCGCGCGAGACGCCGGGGCACTGGATGGACCGCATCACCGAGGGCGCACGGAGCGACGACGAACGGCTGGGGCTGCAGAGCGCGCATCCCGTGTGGATCGTCCGGGCGCTGCGGCGCGCGCTGTCCGCCGAGGGACGGGCCGACGAACTGGACGCTCTCCTCGCCGCCGACAACGACGCTCCGCGGGTGGCGATGATCGCCCTTCCGGGGCTCGCCGAGATCCCGGACGACGCCCGGCCCGCCCGGTTCGCGCCGACCGCGTTCACCACCCGCGGCGGCGACCCCGAGGCGCTCATCCGTTCGTCGGGCGGGCGCATCCGCGTGCAGGACGAAGGATCGCAGCTCGCGGCCCTGGCCCTGAGCCGCTTCCGGCCCGTCGAGGCGGGGGAGCGGTGGCTCGACCTGTGCGCGGGTCCCGGCGGCAAGACGGCGCTCCTCGCGGCCGAGGCCCTCGCGGGCGGTGCGCACCTGGATGCCAACGAGATCTCGCCCGCCCGGGCCGGGCTCGTGCGCCGGGCCGTGGCATCCGTCCCGCTCGAGGTCGAGGTGACCGAGGAAGACGGGCGCGACCGCGCGGCACGGACCGCGGGGGAGTACGACCGCATCCTCGTCGACGCGCCGTGCACGGGGATCGGGGCTCTGCGCCGACGCCCCGAGGCGCGGTGGCGCAAGACGCCGTCCGACGTGCCCGACCTCACCGCGCTGCAGCTCGATCTCGTCCGTGCGGGTCTGGGCGCGTTGAAGCCCGGTGGAGTGCTCGCCTACGTGACGTGCTCTCCGCACCTCGCCGAGACCTCCGGTGTGCTCGCCGAGGTGCGCCGCGAGTTCGGCGACGCAGTGGAGGAGCTCGACGCCCGCGCGGTCGTGCGCGAGATCGCCGGTTCCGACATCGACCTCCCCGCGCAGTCGGACGGTTCGCTCCGCGCCCAACTGTGGCCCCACCGCCACGGCACCGACGCGATGTCGATCGCCCTCCTGCGCCGCGTGTCGTGACGCGTGAGGGGTCAAGATTTGTCGCCTGCGCGCAAGCCAAGCGACAGTTTCTGACCCCTCACGCGAGGGTGCGGCGGACCCGGCGCCGATAATGGAACCGTGCCCCGCATCAATCCGAGCATCCTCGCCGCCGACTTCGTGAACATGCAGGCGGAGCTCGCCCGCATCTCGGGGGCGGACTTCGTGCACGTCGACGTCATGGACAACCATTTCGTGCCGAACCTCACCTTCGGTCCGCAGATGGTCGGTCGCATCCAGGAGACGAGCCCCGTCCCGCTCGACGTGCACCTGATGATCGACGACCCCGACCGGTGGGCGCCGGAGTACGCCGAGCTGGGCGCGGCATCCGTCACCTTCCACCTCGAGGCCGCGGCGTCGCCCGTGGCTCTGGCTCGGCGGCTGCGCTCGATCGGGGCGCGCGCGGGCGTCGCCGTGAAGCCGGCGACCCCGGTGGAGAACCTGTTCGACGTGCTGAACGAGTTCGACCAGATCCTCGTGATGACGGTCGAGCCGGGTTTCGGCGGCCAGTCGTTCATGCCCGAGACGATGCCCAAGCTCCGCGCCCTCGCCGACGAGGCCCGTCGTCGCGGGTCGAGCGTGTGGTTGCAGGTCGACGGCGGCATCGGAGAGTCCACGATCGCCCAGGCCGCCGAAGCCGGGGCAGATACGTTCGTCGCCGGCTCCGCGGTCTTCGGCGCCGACGACCCCGACCGCGCGATCCAGGCGCTGCGCGCCTCCGCCGCCCGCCACCACCACTGATCCCGGCGCCTCCGCCGCGGCATCCGTCGCCCTCGCCGCGATAAACGCTTCCTGCACCGGGAAACGCTCGCAGCGCGCGTGTCTCAGTGCAGGATGCGTTTATCGCTCTCTTGACGCCCCGCCCGGCAGCCGCGCGCACACCGCCCGCACGCCCGCCGCCTGGCTCCCGGCAGCCGGGGCACCGCCGACCCGATACCCTGGAAACGTGAAGACCTTCGACGACCTGTTCGCCGAGCTCAGCGCCAAGGCCGTCGAGCGCCCCGCCGGCTCCGGTACGGTGGCTCAGCTCGATGCCGGCGTGCACGCCATCGGCAAGAAGATCGTCGAGGAGGCCGCCGAAGTGTGGATGGCCGCCGAGTACGAGTCCGACGAGGCGGCAGCCGAAGAGATCTCGCAGCTGCTCTACCACCTCCAGACGCTCATGCTCGCGAAGGGCCTGACGCTCGCAGACGTCTACCGACATCTCTGAGCCGCTCCCGCACCCCCGACGCTCACCTCACACGAAAGCCCCCGTCATGCTGCGAATTGCCGTGCCGAACAAGGGGTCGCTCGCCGAGACCGCCGCCGAGATGCTCTCGGAGGCCGGTTACACCGGACGTCGCGACTCGAAAGACCTGTACACCGTCGACCCCGTCAACGAGGTCGAGTTCTTCTACCTCCGCCCGCGCGACATCGCGACCTACGTGGGCTCGGGCGCGCTCGACGTCGGCATCACCGGCCGCGACCTGCTGCTGGACGCCCGCATGCCCGGCGCCCGCGAGGTCGAGTCGCTCGGCTTCGCCGGCTCCACCTTCCGCTTCGCCGGACGCCCCGGCCGTTTCTCCGACGTCGACGACCTGCAGGGTCTGCGCGTCGCGACCGCCTACCCGGGCCTGGTCGACGCGTTCCTCGACGAGCGCGGCGTGGCCGTCGACATCGTGCCGCTCGACGGCGCGGTCGAGTCCGCCGTGCAGCTGGGCGTGGCGGATGCCGTGGCCGACGTGGTCTCGACCGGCACGACGCTGCGACAGGCGGGGCTCGAGATCTTCGGGCCCGTCCTGCTCGAATCCGACGCCGTCCTCATCGCCGGACCGCAGGAGGTCGCGGGCACCGAGACGCTGCTGCGGCGTCTGCGCGGCGTGCTGGCGGCCCGGAAGTACGTGCTCGTCGACTACGACCTCCCCG
This sequence comes from Microbacterium sp. 5K110, assembly GCF_005774735.1. GTDB lineage: Bacteria > Actinomycetota > Actinomycetes > Actinomycetales > Microbacteriaceae > Microbacterium. The sequence goes on from NZ_VBUM01000017.1 coordinate 31,089, forward strand.
CGGCCCTCATCGATCGAGCGATCGCGGTGGCCCCGGGCCTGGAGTCGCCCACGATCTCGCCGCTGCGCGACCCCGAGTGGGTGGCCGTCCGGGTCATGAGCCCGCGCCGCGACGTCAACCGCGTGATGGACGAGCTCTACGCCATCGGCGCCCGGGCGATCCTGGTGACCGAGATCCTCGCCGCGAGGCTCTGATGACGCTCGCCCGCCGCATCATCCCCTGCCTCGACGTGGCCGCCGGTCGCGTCGTGAAGGGCGTGAACTTCCTGGATCTGCGCGACATGGGCGACCCGGTCGAGCTCGCCAAGGTCTACTTCGACCAGGGCGCCGACGAGATCACGTTCCTCGACGTCACCGCGACGGTCGACGAGCGCGCCACGACGTACGACGTCGTCCGCCGCACGGCGGAGCAGGTGTTCATCCCGCTCACCGTCGGCGGCGGAGTCCGCTCCACCGACGACGTGGCCCGCCTGCTCTCGGTCGGCGCCGACAAGATCGGCGTCAACTCCGCCGCGATCGCCCGACCGGCACTGGTCGACGAGATCGCCGACCGCTTCGGCGCGCAGGTCATCGTGCTCTCGCTCGACGTGAAGCGCGCGGCATCCACCCCCTCCGGCTTCGTCGTGACGACGCACGGCGGACGCACCGAGACGACGCTCGACGCCCTCGAGTGGGCGCGCGAGGCCGTCGAACGCGGGGCCGGTGAGCTGCTGGTCAACTCCATCGACGCCGACGGCACGAAGCAGGGCTTCGACCTCGAGCTCGTCCGCCTGATGCGCCAGGTCGCCGCGGTCCCGGTGATCGCCTCGGGCGGCGCCGGCGCGCTGGAGCACTTCGCCCCGGCCGTCGAAGCCGGCGCGGACGCCGTGCTCGCGGCATCCGTCTTCCACTCCGGCCAGCTCACGGTCGGCCAGGTCAAGGACGCCATGGCGGCCGAGGGGATCGAGGTGCGCCGATGAACGTCACCGCGTTCGAACGCGTGAAGTACGACGCCCAGGGCCTCGTGACCGCGGTGGTCCAGCAGTTCGACACGCGCGAAGTGCTCATGGTCGGGTGGATGGATGCCGAAGCCCTCCGCCGCACGCTGACCTCCGGCCGCGTCACGTTCTGGTCGCGTTCACGTCAGGAGTACTGGCGCAAAGGCGACACGTCGGGCCACGTCCAGATCGTCCAGGGCGCACGTCTGGACTGCGACGGCGACACCCTGTTGATCGAGGTCGACCAGGTGGGTGCCGCGTGCCACACCGGCGACCACACGTGCTTCGACGCGACCGACCTCGAACCCGTCGTGGGGGAGCGGTGATGCGTCGAGCGCGTTCGCTCGCCGTCGTCGGGATGCTCCTGGCCGGAGCTCTCGGCGTCATCGCCTCCACCCAGACCTGGATCGATGTCACGCTCGCGGACGGCGCGCAGCAGACGCTCCCCGTGCCCGGGTCGGACGCCGTTCCGGTGCTGACCCCGCTGAGTCTCGCCGCTCTCGCGCTCGGTGCGGCCCTGTCGATCGTCGGCCCGATCCTGCGCTATGTCCTGGGTGCCCTCGCTCTCGCGATCGCGGGGGTGGTCGGCGTCGCGACGGCCCAGGTCGTGCTGACGCTGCCGGTGTCGGCGACGGCCGCGACGGTCACCGACGCGACCGGTATCTCGGGAGTGGATGCCGTGGCCGACCTCGTCTCGTCGATGTCGCTGACTCCGTGGCCCGTGGTGACGCTGCTCGCACAGCTGCTCCTCGCGGCGGCGGCCGTGTTCACTCTGGTCTCGGCGCGGGGGTGGCGGGGGAGCGCCGACCGGAAGTACCGCACCGCCACCGACGCTCCCGCCGACGGGTCGCGTCCGCACGACGCGATCGATTCGTGGGACGACCTCTCCCGCGGCGACGACCCGACGGCGTGAGTCGCGTCTTCGGTCGACGTCGAGACGTCGGCGCGGGCCCGACCCGCCCGTTTCGATAGACTGGATGCACGCTGTCACCCGCGCCCGCGCGCGACTCGAAGGAGCCCCATGAGCAACCCCATCGGCGATCCCGGCCACGGACACTCGCCCGCAGCCTGGACGGCCGTGATCATCATGCTCGCCGCGATCACGCTCGGCACGCTGTTCTTCTGGTTCGATCTCCCGGTTCTCGTGTGGGCCTCGGTCGGTCTGCTCATCGTGGGCGCGATCGTCGGGTGGGCCATGTCGAAGGCCGGTTACGGCGCCACAGGCGACAAGTACCAGTCGAAGGCGCACTGACCGTGCTGGCCGATCTGACGGCCGGAGCGGTAGAGGACGCCGAACGGCGCGCCCAGGCGCGTCCGCTGGCCGCCGTCGAGCGCGACGCTCTCGCGCAGACTCCCGCGCGCGATGCGCTGGCGATGCTGGCGCCCGCTGACCGGGTGAAGATCATCGCCGAGGTCAAGCGCGCGAGCCCGTCCCGCGGCGATCTCGCGGCGATCCCCGATCCCGCCCGCCAGGCACGCCTCTACGAAGAGGGCGGTGCCTCGGCGATCTCGGTGCTGACCGAGGGCCGCAAGTTCAAGGGCAGCCTCGCCGACCTCGAGGCCGTGCGCGCCGCGGTGTCGGTGCCGGTGCTGCGCAAGGACTTCCTCGCCACCGCGTACCAGGTGCTCGAGGCCCGCGCGTCGGGCGCCGACCTGGTCCTGCTCATCGTCGCAGCCCTCGACCAGAAGACCCTGGCCGAGCTCTACGCCCTCACCCTCGACCTCGGCATGACCGCTCTCGTCGAGACCCACTCGGCCGACGAGCTCGCGCGCGCCGCCGACCTGGGCGCAAAGCTCATCGGCGTCAACGCCCGCAACCTCTCGACCTTCGAGCTCGACCGCGACCTGTTCGGTCGCCTCGCCGACTCGTTCCCCGCCGATGCGATCAAGATCGCCGAGTCGGCCGTCCTCGCCCCCGCGGACGTCGCGCACTACCGGTCCGCCGGCGCCGACGTCGTCCTCGTGGGCGAAGCACTCGTGACCGGGGACCCGGTCGCGACCCTGCGCGCCTTCCTCCAGGAGACCCCATGACCACCGTGAGCCTGCGCGACCAGAAGGGACCGTTCTTCGGTGACTTCGGCGGCCGCTACATGCCCGAATCGCTGATCGCCGCGATCGACGAGCTCACGGCGGTGTGGGAGTCGGCGATGGCCGACCCCGCGTTCCTCGAAGAGCTGCGCGTGCTCCTGCACGACTACGCCGGCCGGCCGTCGGTGCTCACCGAGGTTCCGCGCTTCGCCGAGCACGCGGGCGGGGCCCGCATCTTCCTCAAGCGCGAAGACCTCAACCACACCGGCTCGCACAAGATCAACAACGTGCTCGGGCAGGCGTTGCTGACCAAGCGCCTCGGCAAGACGCGTGTGATCGCCGAGACCGGCGCCGGCCAGCACGGCGTCGCCACCGCCACGGCGGCGGCCCTGTTCGGCCTCGACTGCGTCGTCTACATGGGCGAGGTCGACACCGAGCGCCAGGCCCTCAACGTCGCCCGCATGCGCCTCCTCGGCGCCGAGGTGATCCCGGTCACGACCGGCTCGCGCACCCTGAAGGATGCCATCAACGAGGCGTACCGCGACTGGGTGTCCACGGTCGAGACCACGAACTACATCTTCGGCACCGCCGCCGGACCCCACCCGTTCCCGGCGATGGTCCGCGACTTCCAGAAGGTCATCGGCGAAGAGACGCGCGCGCAGTTCCTCGAGCGTCTCGGGCGCCTCCCCGACGCGGTCTTCGCGTGCGTCGGCGGCGGGTCGAACGCGATCGGCATGTTCGACGCGTTCCTCGACGACGAGGGCGTCGCGCTCTACGGCGTCGAGGCGGCCGGAGACGGCGTCGACACCCCCCACCACGCGGCGTCGATCGAGCGCGGGCGCCCCGGCGTGCTGCACGGCGCGCGCACCTACGTGCTGCAGGACGAGGACGGCCAGACCACCGAGTCGCACTCGATCTCGGCGGGTCTCGACTACCCCGGCGTCGGGCCCGAGCACGCGTGGCTGGCCGACATCGGCCGCGCGCAGTACATCCCCGCGACCGACGACGAAGCGATGCAAGCCCTGCGGCTCCTCTCGCGCACCGAGGGGATCATCCCCGCGATCGAGTCCGCCCACGCCCTCGCCGGAGCCCTGCGCATCGGTCGCGAGCTGGGTCCGGATGCCATCATCGCGGTGAACCTCTCGGGTCGCGGCGACAAGGACATGGACACCGCCGCGCGGTACTTCGACCTCTATGACGCCGAGCACGCTCCCGAGGCATCCGGCGCCGCGTCCCCGACGCACGCGGCCGAGAAGGTCGCCGATGCGCCCGGCTCGCCCGTCGACGTGCAGGCCGCGCCCGAGGCCGCGAGCGGTGCGGGGGTCGAGCTGTGACCTCGCGCGTCTCGGCGGCGATCGACGCCGCCCACGCGGCCGGCCGCGGCGCCCTGGTGGGCTACCTGCCCGCCGGGTTTCCCGACGTGGCGACGAGCATCGAGGCCGCGGTGGCCCTGGCGGAGTCCGGCGTCGACGTGATCGAGCTGGGCCCGCCCTACAGCGACCCCGTGATGGACGGCCTCGTCATCCAAGAAGCCACGCAGACGGCCCTCACCAACGGCTTCCGTATGCGCGACCTCTTCACGATCATCCGCGAGGTCACCGCGCGCACCGACGTGCCGGTGCTCGTCATGACGTACTGGAACCTCGTCGAGCAGTACGGCATCGACCGTTACGCCGACGACCTCGTGGCCTCCGGCGGAGCGGGCCTCATCACGCCCGACATCACGCCCGATGCCGCGGCGGCATGGATCGCCGTGAGCGAGCGATCGGGTCTCGACCGCGTGTTCCTCGCGGCCCCGACCTCCACCGACGCACGCCTCGAGATGATCGTGGGCGCCTCGACCGGTTTCGTCTACACGGTCTCGACGATGGGGATCACGGGGGAGCGGACCCAGCTGGATGCCGCGGCCCGCGGCCTCGTCGCACGTCTGCGCGCGCACGGCGCCGCCCACGCGTGCGTCGGCATCGGGATCTCCAACGCCGAGCAGGTCGCCGGGGTCATCGAGTACGCCGACGGAGCCATCGTGGGCACCGCGTTGGTCAAGGCGCTGCGCGACGGCGGCGTCGAGGCGCTGCGCGCCCTCGCGCGCGAGCTGTCCGCGGGCACCGTGCGGCGCGCCTAGACTCGTCTGCATGACGTTCGCCCTCTCGAGCGCCGCTTCCGGCGTGCTCGCCAGCATCCCGAGCCCCTCGATCTCCTACATCGATCTCGGGCCGCTGCGCATCCACTTCTATGCCCTGTGCATCGTCGCGGGCATCATCGTGGCCGTGTTCCTCACGAACGCGCGCCTGACCCGACGCGGGGCCGAGAAGTGGGTCGTCATCGACATCTGCCTCCTGGCGGTGCCGCTCGCGATCATCGTCGCGCGCATCTACCACGTCGTCACGCACCTCGGCTTCTACTTCGGGCCGGGGTCGAACCCGTGGAACATCACCCAGCCCGGCTCCGTGTGGGCCATCTGGGAGGGCGGCATCGCGATCTACGGCGCGCTGATCGGTGGCGCGGTGGGCGCGTACCTCGGCTGCAAGTGGACCGGCATCCGGTTCTGGACCTTCGCCGACGCGCTGGCTCCGGGCCTCATCATCGCGCAGGCCATGGGCCGTTTCGGCAACTGGTTCAACCAGGAGCTGTTCGGTCAGCCCACCGACCTCCCGTGGGGCCTCGAGATCGCCCCGGGCAACTCCGCGATCCCCGTCGGACTGCCAGCCGGCACCCTCTTCCAGCCGACTTTCCTCTACGAAGTCATCTGGAACCTGCTCGGTGCCGCGGTGATCCTGTGGGTCGGCAAGAAGTTCACACTGCAGTGGGGCAAGCAGTTCGCGATCTACCTCATCTGGTACAGCGCCGGCCGCACCGTGTGGGAATCCATCCGGATCGACCCCAGCGACATCATCCTGGGCCTGCGCACGAACGTCTGGGCCGCCATCTTCGGTGTCGTGCTCGGCCTGGTCATCTTCGTCGTCCAGTCGCGCCGGCACCACGGTCTCGAGCCCTCGCCGTACGTCCCCGGGCGCGAGTCGAAGGCTCCGGGCGCTGTAGACTCAACCGACCCCTCTGACTTCGTCGATGTGAGCGAACCGCCCGCGACGAACGACACCGTCGGCACCAGCGCCACAAGCAGCCCCGCCACGAAGTAACCCCCTGGGCCGACGTCGTCCCATTCGCAGCATCAACATGAGGACGGTTGGTATGGCTTCGAGCTCCCGTTCCGGCGCCGTCGGCGGCGCTTTCCCCGCCCGGCAGGGCATGTACGACCCGGCGTTCGAAAAGGACGCCTGTGGCCTCGCCATGGTGGCGACGCTCCGTGGCGAGCCCGGACACGACATCATCGACCTGGCGCTGACGGCGCTGCGCAACCTCGAGCACCGCGGCGCCATCGGATCCGACGCCGGCACCGGTGACGGCGCGGGCATTCTCACGCAGATGCCCGACGCGTTCCTGCGCGCGGTCGTCGACTTCGACCTGCCGCCGGTGGGGGAGTACGCCGCGGGAATGGTGTTCCTGCCGCTCGGTCACGACGAGCGCGCCGCGCAGAAGGCGGGCATCGAAGAGATCGCCCGTCACGAGAACCTCGAAGTGCTCGGGTGGCGCGAGGTCCCCGTCGAGCCCGAGAACCTCGGCAAGCTCGCTTTCGAGGCGCGCCCCGCGTTCGAGCAGTTCTTCGTCGCGCGTCCCGCGGTGGGCGACCAGCCCGCGCTCTCGGGCATCGCGCTGGACCGCCGCGTGTTCCGGCTGCGCAAGCGCGCTCGTCACGAGCTCGACGCGTACTTCGTGTCGCTGTCCAGTCGCACGCTCGGTTACAAGGGCATGGTCACGACTCTGCAGCTCGAGCCCTTCTACCCCGACCTCCAGGACGAGCGGTTCGTCTCCGAACTCGCCGTGGTGCACTCCCGGTACTCCACGAACACGTTCCCGTCGTGGCCGCTCGCCCAGCCGCTGCGCATGCTCGCGCACAACGGCGAGATCAACACGGTCAAGGGCAACCGCAACTGGATGCGCGCGCGCCAGTCGCAGCTGGAGTCCGAGCTCATCGGCGACGTCCGTCCCCTGCTGCCCATCTGCACCGAGGGCGCGAGCGACTCGGCATCCTTCGACGAGGTGCTGGAGCTGCTGACCCTCACCGGTCGGAGCCTGCCGCACGCCATCATGATGATGGTGCCCGAGGCCTACGAGAAGCAGGCGACGATCGACCCCGACCTGCGGGCCTTCTACGACTACCACTCCATGCAGATGGAGCCCTGGGACGGCCCCGCCGCCCTCATCTTCACCGACGGCACGCTGGTGGGCGCGACCCTCGACCGCAACGGTCTGCGACCGGGCCGGTGGACCGAGACGACCGACGGACTCGTGGTCATCGGGTCCGAGACCGGTGTGCTCGATTTCGCTCCCGACCGCATCAAGCGGCGCGGCCGCCTGCAGCCCGGACGCATGTTCCTCGTCGACACGGCCCAGGGCCGCATCGTCGAGGACGAGGAGATCAAGAAGCAGCTCGCGACGCTCGAGCCGTGGCAGGAGTGGCTCGACGCGGGCCGCGTCCGTCTGTCGGAACTGCCCGAGCGTGAGCACATCGTCCACCCGATCGCCTCGATCACCCGCCGCCAGCGGACCTTCGGCTACACCGAAGAAGAGGTGCGCATCCTGCTGACCCCGATGGGGCAGAACGGTGCCGAGCCCCTCGGCGCGATGGGCAGCGACGCTCCCGTCGCGGTGCTGAGCGAGCGCCCGCGGCTGCTGTTCGACTACTTCACCCAGCAGTTCGCGCAGGTCACCAACCCGCCGCTGGACTCGATCCGCGAAGAGGTCGTGACTTCGCTGTCGCTGGGTCTCGGCCCCGAGCGCAACCTCCTCGACTGGGGTCCCGAGCACACGCGCACCGTGACCCTGGACTTCCCGGTCATCGACAACGACGAGCTCGCCAAGATCCAGCACATCGACACCGCCCTGCCGGGGCGCTCGTCGGTCACGATCCGCGGCCTGTACCGCGTCGAGGCCGGCCACAAGGGCATGCAGAAGCGCATCGCGCAGATGTGCTCCGAGGTCGACCACGCGATCGAGGACGGCGCCGAGTTCATCGTGCTCAGCGACCGCGACTCGAACAAGGACCTCGCGCCCATCCCGTCGCTGCTCATGCTCGCCGCGGTGCACCACCATCTCATCCGCAAAGAGACCCGTATGAAGGTCGGTCTCGTGGTCGAGGCCGGTGACGTGCGCGAGGTGCACCACGTGGCGACCCTCATCGGGTACGGCGCCTCGGCGGTCAACCCGTACCTGGCGATGGAGACCGTCGAGTACCTCGTGCGCGCCGGCTTCATCACCGGTGTCACGCCCGAAAAGGCCGTGAAGAACCTGATCTACGCGCTCGGCAAGGGCGTGCTGAAGATCATGTCGAAGATGGGCATCTCGACCGTGTCCTCGTACGCGGGCGCCCAGGTCTTCGAGGCCGTCGGGCTCTCGCGCGAGTTCGTGGAGGCCTACTTCACCGGCACCGAGAGCAAGCTTGGCGGCGTGGGGCTCGACGTCATCGCGGCCGAGAACGCGGCCCGGCACGAGTACGCGTACCCCGAGGACGCTGCGGCTCGGGCACACGAGCGCCTGTGGACCGGAGGCGAGTACCAGTGGCGTCGCGACGGGGCACCGCACCTGTTCAACCCCGACACGGTGTTCCGTCTGCAGCACGCCACGCGCGAGCGCCGGTACGACATCTTCCGCGAGTACACGCAGCTCATCGACGACCAGGCGCACGAGCTCAAGACGCTCCGCGGCCTGTTCTCGCTGCGCACGGGTCAGCGCCCGGCCGTGCCGATCGACGAGGTCGAGCCGGTCTCGGCGATCGTGAAGCGCTTCTCCACCGGCGCGATGAGCTACGGCTCCATCTCGCAAGAGGCCCACGAGGTCCTCGCGGTGGCGATGAACCGCATCGGCGGCAAGTCGAACACCGGCGAGGGCGGCGAGGACGTCGACCGTCTGCTCGACCCCGAGCGGCGCAGCGCCATCAAGCAGGTGGCATCCGGCCGATTCGGTGTCACGAGCCTGTACCTGACCGAGGCCGACGACATCCAGATCAAGCTCGCCCAGGGCGCCAAGCCCGGCGAGGGCGGTCAGCTGCCGCCGACCAAGGTGTACCCGTGGGTGGCGCGCACGCGCCACGCGACCGCGGGCGTCGGACTCATCTCGCCGCCTCCGCACCACGACATCTACTCGATCGAAGACCTCAAGCAGCTCATCTTCGACCTCAAGCGCGCCAACCCGTCGGCCCGCATCCACACGAAGCTCGTCAGCCAGTCGGGTATCGGTGCGGTCGCCGCGGGCGTGGCGAAGGCCCTGAGCGACGTCATCCTCGTCTCCGGACAAGACGGCGGCACCGGCGCGAGCCCGATGAACTCGCTCAAGCACGCCGGCACGCCGTGGGAGCTGGGTCTGGCCGAGACGCAGCAGACGCTCATGCTCAACGGCATGCGCGACCGCGTCGTGGTGCAGGTCGACGGTCAGATGAAGACCGGCCGCGACGTCATCATCGGCGCCTTGCTCGGTGCCGAGGAATTCGGTTTCGCCACCGCGCCGCTGGTGGTCTCGGGCTGCATCATGATGCGCGTGTGCCACCTCGACACGTGCCCCGTGGGTGTCGCGACCCAGAACCCCGTCCTGCGCGAGCGTTTCACCGGCAAGGCCGAGTACGTCGTGAACTTCATGGAGTTCATCGCTCAAGAGGTGCGCGAGTACCTCGCGGCCCTCGGCTACCGCTCGATCGATGAGATCGTGGGCCGCGCCGAGCTCCTCGACGTCAACGGCGCCGTGGAGCACTGGAAGGCGCGCGGGTTGAACCTCGCCCCGATCCTGGAGGGTCCGCGGTTCGCCGACGACGAGCCGCGCAAGCACGCCCGCAACCAGGACCACGAGCTCGAGGAGCACTTCGACGTGCAGCTCATCGAGCGCGCGCAGGACGTCGTCGCCCACGGCGGCCAGATCACGATCGAGCTCCCCGTGCGCAACACCGCGCGCGCCGTCGGAACGATGCTCGGCCACCACGTGACCAAGGCGCACGGCGAGCACGGTCTCCCCGACGGGGCGATCGACGTCCGACTGACCGGTTCGGCCGGGCAGTCGTTCGGCGCCTTCATGCCGTCGGGCATCACGCTGCGCCTCGAGGGCGACTCGAACGACTACGTGGGCAAGGGCCTCTCGGGCGGCAAGATCGTCGTCCGTCCGCCGCGCGGGTCCACGTTCGACGCGTCCGAGAACGTCATCGCCGGGAACGTCATCGGCTACGGCGCCACGCAGGGCCAGATGTTCCTGAACGGCGTCGTGGGCGAGCGGTTCCTCGTCCGCAACTCCGGCGCCACCGCCGTCGTCGAGGGCGTGGGCGACCACGCGCTCGAGTACATGACCGGTGGTCTCGCCGTGATCCTCGGCGCGACCGGCCGCAACCTCGGCGCGGGCATGTCCGGGGGGCAGGCCTACGTCTACAAGCTCGAGACCGACCTGGTCAACCGTGAGGCCGTGGCCTCCGGTGAGCTCGAACTCGGCCCCCTCGGATCGGGGGATGCCGAGATGCTGCGCGACCTGCTCGAGAAGCACGTCGCCGAGACCGATTCCACACTCGCCCGTCGTCTGCTCGCAGACTTCGAGGTCGAGGTGGAGAACTTCGTCCGGGTCCTGCCGCGCGACTACGCCGCGGTTCTGCAGACCCGCCAGGAAGCCGTCGCCGAGGGGCTCGACCCCGACAGCGCGGCCGTCTGGACGCGCATTCTGGAGGTGACGGGTGGCTGACCCGAAGGGCTTTCTGAAGACCACGCAGCGGGAGCTCCCGCCGCGTCGTCCCGTCCCCGTGCGGATCATGGACTGGAAAGAGGTGTACGAGCCGGGCGACCAGGCCGTCATCCGCCGCCAGGCCGGTCGCTGCATGGATTGCGGCATCCCGTTCTGCCATCAGGGCTGCCCGCTCGGGAACCTCATCCCGGAGTGGAACGACCTGACGTGGCGCGGCGAGGGCCGCTCCGCGATCGAACGCTTGCACGCGACGAACAACTTCCCGGAGTTCACCGGGCGGCTGTGCCCCGCTCCGTGCGAGAGCTCGTGCGTGCTCGGCATCAACCAGCCCGCCGTGACGATCAAGCAGGTCGAGGTCTCGATCATCGACGAGGCGTTCTCGAACGGCTGGGTCGAGCCCGAGCCGCCCGAGCGCCTCACCGGCAAGACGGTGGCCGTCGTCGGCTCCGGCCCCGCCGGCCTCGCCGCCGCCCAGCAGCTCACGCGCGCCGGCCACACCGTCGCCGTGTACGAGCGCGACGACCGGATCGGCGGGCTGCTGCGCTACGGCATCCCGGACTTCAAGATGGAGAAGCGCCACCTCGAACTCCGTCTGCGTCAGATGCAGGCCGAGGGCACGCGCTTCCGCGCGGGCGTCGAGATCGGCACCGACATCTCGTGGAGCGACCTGCGCGCCCGCTACGACGCCGTCGTGGTGGCCACCGGGTCGACCGTCCCGCGCGACCTGGCGATCCCCGGCCGTGACCTCGACGGCGTCCACTACGCCATGGAGTACCTCGTCGAGGGCAACAAGGCCGTCGCGGGCGACCAGGTGCCGCAGCAGATCTCCGCCGAGGGCAAGCACGTCGTCGTCATCGGCGGTGGCGACACCGGCGCGGACTGCATCGGCACGGCCCACCGCCAGGGCGCGCTGAGCGTCACGAACCTCGCGATCGGCAAGCAGCCGCCGTCCGAGCGTCCCGCCGAGCAGCCGTGGCCGATGATGCCGAACCTGTTCGAGATGGCCTCCGCGCACGAAGAGGGCGGGGAGCGGACCTTCCTGGCCTCGACCGTGGAGTTCCTCGGCAACGAGGCGGGCGAGGTGCGTGCTCTGCGCGTGGCCGAGACCGAGTACCTCGACGGTCGCCGCGTCCCCAAGAGCGGCACCGAGCGCGAGATCCCCGCTGACCTCGTGCTCATCGCGATGGGCTTCACGGGCCCCGAGCGCGAGCACCTCGAGCAGCAGCTCGGCGCGCAGTTCACCGCGCGCGGCAACGTCGAGCGCGACGCCACCTACGCCACGACCGCCCCGGGCGTGTTCGTGGCCGGTGACGCCGGGCGCGGCCAGTCGCTCATCGTGTGGGCGATCGCCGAGGGCCGCGCCGCGGCCGCCGAGGTCGACACCTTCCTGATGGGCGAGACGGTGCTGCCTGCACCCGTGCGTCCGACCGATGTCGCCATCGGCCTCTTGCCCGCCTAAGCTGGCAAGGGCCGATCGGCCACTTCCCGAATATCCTCACGGAGCTTGAAAACGGATGAGACGCGCCAAGATCGTCGCAACCCTCGGGCCCGCCACGTCGTCGTATGAGATGGTTCGCGCCATCATCGACGCCGGGGTGGACGTCGCCCGACTGAACCTGAGCCACGGAGACTATTCCGTGCACGATGCCAACTTCGCCAACGTCCGCAAGGCGGCGGAGGACGCGGGCCGCCCGGTCGCCGCCCTCGTCGACCTGCAGGGCCCGAAGATCCGTCTCGGCAAGTTCGAGAACGGCCCCCACGACCTGCTGCCCGGCGACATCTTCAAGATCACCGTCGAGGACATCCTCGGCACGAAAGAGATCGTCGGCACGACGTTCAAGGGCCTGCCCCACGACGTCAAGCCGGGCGACTTCCTGCTCATCGACGACGGCAAGGTCCGCGTCGAGGTCGTCGAGACCGACGGCACCGTCGTGACCACCAAGGTCATCGTCGGCGGCCCGGTGTCCAACAACAAGGGCATCAACCTGCCCGGTGTCGCCGTCAACGTCCCCGCCCTGAGCGACAAGGACGAGGCCGACCTGCGCTGGGGCCTGCGGGCCGGTGCCGACCTCATCGCGCTGTCGTTCGTGCGGGATGCCAAGGACATCGAGCGCGTGCACGAGATCATGGGCGAAGAGGGTCGGTACATCCCGGTCATCGCCAAGATCGAAAAGCCGCAGGCGGTCGACAACCTCGAGGAGATCATCGACGCCTTCGACGGCATCATGGTCGCCCGTGGCGACCTCGGCGTCGAGCTTCCCCTCGAGGCGGTCCCGATCGTGCAGAAGCGCGCGGTCGAGCTGTCGCGTCGCATGGCCAAGCCGGTCATCGTCGCCACCCAGATGCTCGAGTCGATGATCACCAACCCGGTGCCCACGCGCGCCGAGACCAGTGACGTCGCCAATGCGGTGCTCGACGGCGCCGACGCCGTCATGCTCTCGGGCGAGACGAGCGTGGGCTCCTACCCCGTCGTCGTGGTCGAGACCATGGCACGCATCGTGGCCTCCACCGAGGAGCACGGCCTCGAGCGCATCCAGCCGCTGACGAACAAGCCGCGCACCCAGGGCGGCGCCATCACGCTCGCCGCCGTCGAGGTGGCCGACTTCGTCGACGCGAAGTACCTGTGCGTCTTCACCGAGTCGGGCGACTCCGCGCGCCGCCTGTCGCGTCTGCGGTCGACGATCCCGATGATCGCGTTCACACCGGAGCCCGGCATCCGCCGCCGTCTGGCGCTGACGTGGGGCGTGCGCTCCACGCTCGTCGAGCACGTGTCGCACACCGACAAGATGTTCCTCCAGGTGGACGACTACCTCCTGTCGCACGACCTCGCGAAGGTCGGCGACAAGGTCGTGGTCATCTCCGGCTCCCCTCCCGGGATCGCCGGTTCGACGAACGACCTGCGCGTGCACCGTGTGGGCGACGCCGTGCACGGCGCCGCTCCCGGGTACCAGGACAACTGACCCGATGATGCGCGCCGGCGACCGCCGGCGCGCATCGTCGCGTGCGGGATCTGCCAGTAGTCTGGGAGATCACGCACGTATGCCGGTGTGGCGGAATGGCAGACGCGGGGCACTCAAAATGCTCTGTCCGAAAGGACGTGTGGGTTCGAGTCCCACCACCGGCACGATGACGGGTCGGCTCTCGCAGGGGAGCCGACCCGATATCCTTTTCCCCCGCGGCGCCGCACGGCGTCGCACATCGAGGTCGCCGTACAGGGTGATCCTCCAGCCACAGTCTTAGGATGGAACCGTGACAGATCACGAAGCCGCGCCGGTGAGCGCGCCCACCGCCCCCCGTCGCGTCGTCGTGGCGGAAGACGAGTCGCTCATCCGCCTCGACATCGTCGAGATCCTGCGCGACAACGGCTTCGACGTCGTCGGTGAAGCCGGAGACGGCGAGACCGCCGTGCAGCTGGCCACCGAGCTGCGCCCCGACCTGGTCATCATGGATGTCAAGATGCCGCAGCTCGACGGCATCAGCGCCGCCGAGAAGCTGAGCAAGAACCACATCGCGCCGGTCGTGCTGCTGACGGCGTTCAGCCAGAAGGAGCTCGTCGAGCGTGCGAGCGAGGCCGGTGCCCTGGCGTACGTGGTCAAGCCGTTCACGCCGAACGACCTGCTGCCCGCGATCGAGATCGCCCTGGCCCGCTACGAGCAGATCATCACGCTCGAGGCCGAGGTGGCCGACATGGTCGAGCGCTTCGAGACGCGCAAGCTCGTCGACCGCGCCAAGGGCCTGCTGAACGAGAAGATGGGCCTGTCCGAGCCCGAGGCGTTCCGCTGGATCCAGAAGGCGTCGATGGACCGTCGCCTCACGATGCAGGACGTCGCGAAGGCCATCATCGAGCAGCTCGCCCCCAAGAAGGGCTGACGCGACCCTCGTCAGAAATGGATGCCACCGCGGTGGCATCCATTTCTCGTTTCCGGCCTCAGGAGACCGGGACGTCCTTGATGAGGTTCGTGATGCGGATCGTCGAGCAGCGTCGACCCTGCTCGTCGGACACGGCGATCTCGTGCACCGTGAGCGAGCGGCCGAGGTGGATCGGGGTGCACACGCCGGTCACGACGCCGGAGGTCGCCGAGCGCGTGTGAGTGGCATTGATGTCGATGCCCACCGCCAGTCGTCCGGCGCCCGCGTAGAGGTTGGCGGCCATCGAGCCGAGCGACTCGCCGAGGACGACGTACGCGCCGCCGTGCAGCAGACCGACCGGCTGCGTGTTGCCCTCGACGGGCATCGTGGCGACGCTCCGCTCGACCGAGAACTCCACCCATTCGATGCCCATCTTCTCGGCGAGGGCGCCCATTCCGCGCTCCTTCGCCCAGTCGAGACCGGGGGTGGTGTCGGGGGTCGTGGAGGTCATCGTCGCCTTCGAGGAGCCGGGGCCGGGGGAGTGTCCGTGGTTCTCGTTACGCTGGACGAGTGACGGATGCCGAAAAGCCTACTCTCCTCGTCGTCGACGGCCACTCGCTGGCCTACCGGGCGTTCTACGCCCTGCCCGTCGACAACTTCTCCACGAAGGACGGCCAACACACCAACGGCATCTACGGCTTCCTGTCGATGTTCGTCAACCTCGTCAAGGCCGAGAAACCCACCCATCTGGCCGTGGCCTTCGACACGTCGCGGCAGTCGTTCCGCACGCGCGAGTACACCGAGTACAAGGCCAACCGCAGCGAGTCCCCGGCCGAGTTCAAGGGACAGATCCCCCTCCTCCAGGACTGCCTGCGCGCCATGAACGTGCCGGTGCTGACGAAAGAGGACTTCGAGGCCGACGACATCCTCGCGACGCTCGCCACCGAGGGCGCCGACGAGGGATTCTCGGTGCTCGTGTGCTCGGGCGACCGCGACACGATCCAGCTCGTCACCGATGACGTCACGCTGCTCTACCCCAACGTGCAGGGCGTCTCGCAGCTCAAGCGCTACGACACCGACGCCGTGGTCGAGAAGTACGGCCTGCCGCCGGCGCAGTACCCCGAGATCGCCGCCCTGGTCGGCGAGACGAGCGACAACCTGCCCGGCGTCCCCAAGGTCGGCGAGAAGACCGCCGTGAAGTGGCTGACCCAGTGGGGGTCGCTCGAGGCGCTGCTCGAGAACGCCGACAAGGTCACGGGTGTCGTGGGCAACAACCTGCGCGAGCACCTCGACGACGTCAAGCGCAACCGCGCGCTGAACCGCCTGCTCCGCGATGTCGAGCTGCCCGTGCGCCCCGCCGATCTGGTGCTGCAGCCCATCGACACCCAGGCCGTGCGCGACATCTTCGCGCGCCTCGAATTCCGCACCCTGCTGCCGCGCGTCTTCGATGCGTTCGGCGCCGACCCCTCGGGTGCCGCCGAAGAGGCACGCCCCACCGCCGCTGCCCCGACC
>NZ_VBUM01000018.1 GCF_005774735.1 Microbacterium sp. 5K110
GGACGGGGGCGGACCGCGGCCGCGCAGGGTGCGGGTGCACCCTGTCGCCGGTTCGGTGGAGGTCCGTCCGGGGGAATCGGGGGCCGGGCGACGCCGTGGCGGCCGCGCCCCGCCGCGCACCCGATAATGAACACGTGGAACCCTGGGAGACGCGCGACTGGTTCCAGGAGTTCCTCGATGTGCTCAACCGCCACGATCTCGTCGCGTTGCGGGACCTCCTCTCGCCGGATGTGCGGCGCGCGCACCTTCCCGCCGGTGCGGATGCCTGGGTGTCTGAGTACGCGGATCTGTTGCGCGGATTCCCCGACTGGCAGTGGCGGCGCATCCAACTGCTCGTCGAAGACGACCGGGCGGCCGTCCATCTGCGCGGAAGCGGCGCGCACACGGGAGTCTTCGACGGTCTCGCTCCGACGCGACGGCGGGTCAGTATCGCCTCGTTCGCCATGTACCGACTCGCGCGCGGGCGCATCGTCGAGGCATCCGGGACTGACGACGCCGGAGCCATCCGGACGGCCCTGTCGTGAGGCCGGGGATTCTCTTCGACGGTCGGCCAGGCGATTCCACGCGGACGCTCTCACACGACTCCCGCCGCGGGAGTGGAAGGACGTACGCGCATGGTCGCTGACGGTCGCCCCGGTTCGGGGGTCGTCTGGGCGCGCGTCGAAGAGGGTTTCCATGTCGCGACCGCGCACGGCGTCTTCCTCGGCTACGTCGACCGGGAAGCCGACGGAACCTACTTCGCCTACAGCCGCCGCTCCCGTCCCCTAGGGCGTTTCCCGAACCTCGTCGCCGCGATGACCGCCGTCTCCCACGCCCACGCCGACTCGGTCGCCGAGCCCGCGGTCATCGAGCTGCGCCAGGTCCGCGACGCTTCGCCGGGGTCGGTCGCGCGCCGGTCCTGATGGCCCTCGTCATCGTCCCGACGGGCGTATGGGCGCACAGTCGCGTCGCGCGTCGCGGCCCGGATCGCAGCGTTGCTGAGAACACAGCCTGAATTTCCGCCGGATTGCAAGGCCCCCTGTTTCGTGCACGTCACGCCCCATGCTGGAAAGAGCGTCCGGGTTTCCGGGCGTTGATTCACTTCGAAAGGAACATCATGGGCTTCTTCGGATTCCTGCTCCTCGGACTCCTCGCGGGAGCCATCGCCAAGCTGATCCTCCCCGGAAAGCAGGGCGGCGGCTGGCTCATCACGCTGCTGCTCGGCGTCGTCGGCGCCCTCCTCGGCGGATTCCTCGGCGGGCTGCTGTTCAACGCACCGCTCCAGGACTTCTTCTCGATCCAGACGTGGCTCCTCGCCATCGGCGGTTCGATCATCGTGCTGCTGATCTACGGCCTCATCGTCGGACGTCGCGCCAAGAACTGACGCGAACTCTCACAGGGCCGGATGCCATGGCATCCGGCCCTGTCGTGTGTCCGGGGGCGTGCGGCCGTGTGGTGTGTCTGGGGGCCGGTGGCTGTGTGCAAGCGGCCCGTGGTGGTCGGGGGCGTGCGGCACGGCGCGAGGGCAGACGCGAGCGGCAACGCGAAAGCCCTCCCGCGCGGCCGGTGGCCGCCCGTGAGGGCCGTGGAGGGGCTGACGGGAATCGAACCCGCGCTATCTGCTTGGGAAGCAGATGTTCTGCCATTGAACTACAGCCCCGAGCGCCTGACGGCACTTCCGCCAGCATAACAGCGTCTCCCGCGGCATCCGGGTCGGCGGGGAGCCCCTCTTCCGCCAGATCACGTGATCTGGCCGACATCACCCCCTATGCCTCGATGTCGCGGGTGCGTTCGTCCGGATCGCGTGATCTGGACGACGTGGCCCGTGCGGGTGCAGTCCCACGCCCTAGGCTGGGCGCGTGCTGCTCTCCGATCGCGACATCCGAGCCGAACTCGCCGCCGGACGCCTGGGTCTCGACCCCTTCGACCCGGCCATGGTGCAGCCGTCGAGCGTCGATGTGCGGCTCGATCGCTACTTCCGGCTGTTCGACAACCACAAGTACCCCTTCATCGATCCGGCCGAGGACCAGCCCGAGCTCACGCGCCTGATCGAGGTCGAGCCGAATGAGCCGTTCATCCTTCACCCGGGCGAATTCGCGCTCGGCTCGACGTTCGAGCGCGTCACCCTCCCCGACGATGTCGCCGCGCGGCTCGAGGGGAAGTCCTCGCTCGGCCGGCTGGGCCTCCTCACCCACTCGACCGCCGGGTTCATCGACCCGGGATTCTCGGGCCACGTCACGCTCGAGCTCTCGAACGTCGCGACGCTCCCGATCAAGCTGTGGCCGGGCATGAAGATCGGTCAGGTCTGCTACTTCCGCCTGACTTCGCCCGCCGAGAACCCGTACGGCTCCGGCCCCTACGGCAACCGCTACCAGGGCCAGCGCGGTCCGACCGCGTCGCGCTCGGCGCTCAACTTCCACCGCACCGACGTCGGCACGAGCGACGCCGGCGCCCCCGGCCGCTGACCCGCGCCTGCGCGGCCCCGCGCTGCCGCGCCCGTCGCGCGGCCCCGCCGATAAACGCTGCCCCGAGCGAGACACGCCATCTCGCGGCGCGTCTCACTCGGTTGAGCGTTTATCGGTGATCACTCGGATGTCGAGGACTCGCGGCCGCGACTGAACCCGGCGTCGAAGCCGCGTTCGTAGGCGCGCTGCGCCGCACGGTGACCGCGCTCGCCGTGGCCGTGGTGGCCGTGCTCGCCGTGCCCGTGGCCGTGCTCGCCGTGTCCGCGGTGTTCCGCGTCGTGCTCGCTGAAGGCGTCGGGCCCGAAGCCTCTGCGCTTGCCCGACCCGAAGCCGGGGCCGAAGCCGCCGCGCATGCCGGGGCCGAATGCCGGGCCGAAGCCGGGGCCGAAGCCGCCGCGCATGCCGGGACCGAAGCCGGGGCCGAAGCCGCCGCGTCCGCGTGGGCCGAACCGACGCTCCTGGGCGTCGTCGATGCCCATCGCCTCGGCGACCGCATCGAGCGAGGCGACGAGTCGCTCCAGCTCTTCGGCCGGGACGTCGGACAGGAGCGCCGCGCGATCGGCATCCATTCGATCGAGGATGCCGCGGCCGGTCGCGGTGAGCGCCCAGCCGTCGTCGGTGCGCTCGATCCACCCGCGCTCGGCGAGGGCGGTGACGCGTTTGCCTCCGCGGGCGATCCGATCGCGGATCCACGGGGAGTCGACGCGCCCGTCGATCACGCCCAGGATCAGCGCGGTCTTCGGGTGGAGGTCGCCGTCGCGCAGCTGCGCGAACAGGCGGTGGTGCAGCGCGGAGCCGACCGTCGTGAGGCGGTGGGCGAGGCTGCGGGGATCCAGAGGTGTGGAGGTGTTCATGGGAGGTCCTTTCGTGGCGGGAGATCCGCCGATACATGTCATGTGACAACGGATGTACTGTGACATGTATTCCGAATGCTTGTCAAGCGACATGTAAAATCCGGATGTGACCACCGATCCCGCCGACGACATCGCCGCCGCGCTCGCCCAGTTGCGGGGGCGTCGCCCGCGTCCGCCGTTCGGTCCCGGCGGTCCGCGCGGCCACGAGCACGAGCACCACGGGCACGGACGGCATCCGTTCCACGGCGGACCGCCCTGGGCCGACCCCGGCCAGGGTCGGTTCGCCGGAGTCGCACGCCTGCGCATGCTGGACGCGCTCGTCGCGGCATCCGGCCCGCTGTCCGTGAGCGAGATCGCCGAGGCCGTCGGCGTGGATCAGCCTCGCGCCTCACGCCTGGTTCAGCAGGGCGTGCAGATGCGCCTCGTTGAGCGCGAGCCCGACCCCGACGACGCCCGCCGCACCCGCGTCCGCCTCACCGCCGAGGGCGAGCGCCTCGTCTCGAGCGTCCGCGGGCGGCGACGGGATGCCGTGCGCTCCGCGCTCGAGTCCTTCACCGACGCCGAGCGCGCCGACTTCGCCCGTCTCCTGGCGAAATTCGCCGACGCCTGGCCGCGGGACTGAGCCCGCGGCATCCGGTTCGGTGCGCTGAGAACAGGGGATGCCGCGAGAACAGGGGGGTTCGCGGGGTTTCGGCCTGTTCTGGGTGCATGGCCTGTTTTGGCCCCGGGCTGTCGGCCGCGGGACTGAGCCCGCGGCATCCGGTTCGGGATCGGTTCGCGTGCGAAACTCCTGAGAAATCGTCGGCACCGCGGCCGGCACCGGCGGGATTCCGCCGGTCCACGCGTGGTCGATGGCAGAAACTCAGGAGTTTCGCACGGCGGCGCGGGCCGCCCGCACCCCGGCCCCCCGCCTCAGCGAATCACGGCCCCGCGGTTGGGCACGCGGATCATCAGCGTCAGGCCCACGGCGAGGATCAGCACGATCCCCAGGATGCCGAGGCGCGTGTCGCCCGTGATCCCGACGAACAGCGCGAACGAGCCCGGGGCGAGGAACGACACCGCGCGGCCGGTCGTGGCGTAGAGGCCGAAGATCTCGCCCTCGCGGCCCTCGGGCGTCGCGCGGGAGAGATAGGTGCGGCTCGCCGACTGCACGGGGCCGACGAACAGCCCGAGGCCGAGCCCCGCGACCCAGAACGCGGGCTGCGACGTGCCGATGAACAGCACCGCGGAGCCGAGCACGATCAGTCCGATCAGCGACACCACGATCACGCGCTTCGGGCCGAAGCGGTCGTCGAGGCGTCCGGCGGACATCGTGCTGATGCCGGCGACGACGTTGGCGGCGACGGCGAAGTACAGCACCTCGGTCGAGGAGAATCCGAACACCTGCGCGGCGATGATCGCGCCGAACGTGAACACCCCGGTGAGCCCGTCGCGGAACACCGCGCTGGCGATGAGGAACATCAGCACCGGGCGGCTGTCGCGCCAGAGCGAGCGCAGCGTCCCCCACAGCACGACGTACGACTGGAAGAACCCGACCCGCACCTGGCGGCGCTGCGCCGGGATCTCGGGCACCCGCACGAGCACGGGGATCGCGAACACCGCGAACCAGACCGCGGATGCCAGCACGGCCAGCCGCACGTTCAGACCGCCGTCCTTCGACACGGCGAGAAGGCCCGCGGCATCCGGGTTCCCGAACCCCTGGATGAACAGCACGAGCAGGAGGAGGAGGAGCACGATGCCGCCGACGTATCCCATGCCCCAGCCGAAGCCCGAGACGCGGCCGATGTTCTCGCGCGTGGAGACCTGCGACAGCATCGCGTAGTAGTTGACGCTCGCGAACTCGAAGAAGACGTTGCCGACTGCCAGGAGCGTCGCCCCGAGTATCAGGTAGGCCGGCGTGCCCTCGACGAACACCATCGCGGCCATCGCGAGCACGATCACGCCGGTGTTCACGCCCAACCACAGCTTGCGGCGCCCTGTGCCGTCGCTGCGCTGGCCGATCACCGGGGCCAGCAGCGCCACGAGGACTCCGGCGATCATCAGCGCGGTGCCGATGAGGCTGGCGTTCGAGGCGAGAGCCCTCACCAGCGCGGGGTCGTTCGCGTTGTCGCCGGCCGCAGCCACGATGGCCGGGTCGACGAACAGCGTGCTCGAGAGGTACGTGCTGAACACGAACGTCGTCACGACCGCGTTGAACGCCGCCGAGCCCCAGTCCCACAGCGCCCAGGCGAGGACGGGCCGTCGAACGTCGGTGGAAGGGGCGGATGCCGCGGAGGCGGTGTCGGGCGAGGACATGTCGCTCACGCTAGGACCCTTCGGTGAACGCGCGGATACGTCGGCCGCGGACGTGCCGACGTCGGCACGTCCGCTCAGGGTAGACCCTTCCGTGCCCTCAAGCGGCGGTTTCCCGGGGTGGCGCACTACCGTGGAGTCATGGCATCCGAAAACCCCGCCCCCTCCGTCGAGGCGGACACCGCCCCCGAGCAGCTCACGTTCGCCGATCTGGGACTGGATGCCGCTGTGCTCAAGGCCCTCAAAGACGTCGGCTACGAGACCCCGTCGGCCATCCAGGCCGCCACCATCCCCGTCCTCCTGCAGGGCCGCGACGTCGTCGGCCTCGCCCAGACCGGTACCGGCAAGACCGCGGCTTTCGCCCTGCCGGTGCTCTCGCAGATGGAGACCGGCCACAAGAACCCCCAGGCCCTCGTGCTCGCCCCCACGCGCGAGCTCGCGCTGCAGGTGTGCGAGGCGTTCGAGAAATACGCCGCGCACATCAAGGGCGTCTCCGTGCTCCCCGTCTACGGTGGCCAGGGCTACGGCCAGCAGCTCTCGGCCCTGCGCCGCGGCGTCGACATCGTGGTCGGTACCCCCGGCCGCATCATGGACCACCTCGACAAGGGCACGCTCGACCTCAGCGAGCTGAAGTACCTCGTGCTCGACGAGGCCGACGAGATGCTCAAGATGGGCTTCGCGGAGGACGTCGAGACGATCCTCGCCGACACCCCGTCCGACAAGCAGGTGGCGCTGTTCTCGGCCACCATGCCCGCGCAGATCCGCCGCATCTCGGCGCAGTACCTCAACAACCCCGAAGAGATCACGGTCAAGACCAAGACCACGACCTCGGCGAGCATCACGCAGCGCTACCTCGTGGTGTCGTACCAGCAGAAGATCGACGCCCTCACGCGCATCCTCGAGGTCGAGAACTTCGAGGGCATGATCGTCTTCACCCGCACGAAGAACGAGACCGAGACGGTCGCCGAGAAGCTGCGCGCCCGCGGATACACCGCGGCCGCGATCAACGGCGACGTCGCCCAGGTGCAGCGCGAGCGCACCGTGAACCAGCTGAAGTCGGGCAAGCTCGACATCCTCGTCGCCACCGACGTCGCCGCGCGCGGTCTCGACGTCGAGCGCATCAGCCACGTCGTCAACTACGACCTGCCGATCGACACCGAGTCGTACGTGCACCGCATCGGTCGCACGGGCCGTGCCGGCCGCACCGGCGACGCGATCAGCTTCGTCACCCCGCGCGAGCGCCGCATGCTCACCGCGATCGAGAAGGCCACGCGCCAGCCGCTCACCGAGATGACGCTGCCGAGCGTCGACGACGTCAACGCCACGCGCCTGACGCGCTTCGACGACGCGATCACCACCGCCCTCGAAGACACCGCCGCGATCGCAACGTTCCGCGACGTCGTGGCGCACTATGTCGCGCACCACGACGTTCCCGAGGCCGACGTGGCGGCGGCGCTCGCCGTGGTGGCGCAGGGCGACACTCCTCTCTTCATGGAAGAGGAGACCATCTCGCAGCCGCGCTTCGACCGCGACCGCGACCGTGCGCCCCGCGGGGGTGGGGACCGCGAGGGCGGCCCGCGCCGCGAGCGCGACGGGCGCTTCGCGACGTACCGCATCGCGGTGGGGCGCCGGCAGCGCGTCGAGCCGCGTCAGATCGTGGGCGCGCTCGCGAACGAGGGCGGCCTGCGCCGCAACGACTTCGGCGCGATCCAGATCCGCCAGGACTTCTCGCTCGTCGAGCTCCCGGCCGACCTCTCGCGCGACACGATCGCCCGCCTCGGCGACACGCGCATCTCGGGCCAGCTCATCGACCTGCGCCTCGACCAGGGCGGCCGCTCCGCCAAGCGCAGCGACCGGCCGCAGCGCCGCTCGTTCGATCGCGACTGACCCCGCGGCATCCCTCTGACGCCCTCGCGACCTGTGTGGTTGCGGGGGCGTCGATGCGTGGCCACGCGGTCGGGGCGTTCTGCGTGGCCCCGGGGCGTCGTGCGTGGCCCCGGGGCCACGGCGGGCACTCGCGGTGCAGCTTCGGCGCAGGTCGGCGTGGGGCGGGCGCGGTCGGGGCGTTCTGTGTGGCCCCGGGGCGTCGTGCGTGGCCCCGGGGCCACGGGCAAGAGCCCGAGGCGCGGCGCGGAAGTTGAGCCGATTCATATCAAGTCTGCTTGACGCGCCGGAGGTCCCGCGATAACCTTGAGTCATCGCGGCTCAACCCGCGAGCAGACTTCATCAACACCGAGTCGTGGCATCCGTCCGGCTCATGATCAAGGAGACACATATGCCCCGTGCAGTGGGAATCGACCTCGGTACGACCAACTCCGTCGTGAGCGTGCTCGAGGGTGGCGAGCCGAAGGTCATCGCCAACGCCGAAGGCTTCCGGACGACCCCTTCGGTCGTCGCCTTCACCAAGGACGGCGAGGTGCTCGTCGGCGAGACCGCCAAGCGCCAGGCCGTCACCAACGTCGACCGCACTATCTCCAGCGTGAAGCGCCACATGGGCACCACGTGGAGCTTCGACGTCGACGGCAAGAAGTGGACGCCGCAAGAGATCTCGGCGCGCATCCTCCAGAAGCTCAAGCGCGACGCCGAGGAGTACCTGGGCGACTCGGTGACGGATGCCGTCATCACGGTGCCCGCGTACTTCAACGACGCCGAGCGTCAGGCCACGAAGGAGGCCGGAGAGATCGCGGGCCTCAACGTCCTGCGCATCATCAACGAGCCCACCGCTGCGGCCCTCGCGTACGGCCTCGACAAGGGCAAAGAGGACGAGCTCATCCTCGTCTTCGACCTCGGTGGCGGAACGTTCGACGTCTCGCTCCTCGAGGTGGGCAAGGACGACGACTTCTCGACCATCCAGGTGCGTGCCACGGCCGGTGACAACCGCCTCGGCGGCGACGACTGGGACCAGCGCGTCGTCGACTACCTCATCAAGCAGTTCAAGGACACCACCGGTGTCGACGTCTCGGGCGACAAGATCGCCCTGCAGCGTCTGAAGGAGGCCGCGGAGCAGGCCAAGAAGGAGCTCTCGTCGTCCACGTCGACGAGCATCAACCTGCCCTACCTCTCGCTCACCGACTCGGGTCCCGTGTCGCTGTCCGAGACCCTCACGCGCGCCAAGTTCGAGGACCTCACCAAGGACCTCCTCGACCGCACCCGCAAGCCCTTCTCGGATGTCATCCGCGAAGCCGGCGTCAAGGTCGACGACATCGCGCACGTCGTGCTCGTCGGCGGCTCGACCCGCATGCCCGCGGTCGCCGAGCTGGTGAAGAAGGAGACCGGTCGCGACGCCAACAAGGGCGTCAACCCCGACGAGGTCGTGGCCGTGGGCGCAGCGCTCCAGGCCGGTGTCCTCAAGGGCGAGCGCAAGGACGTCCTCCTCATCGACGTCACCCCCCTGAGCCTCGGTATCGAGACCAAGGGCGGCATCATGACCAAGCTCATCGAGCGCAACACCGCCATCCCGACCAAGCGCAGCGAGACCTTCACGACCGCCGACGACAACCAGCCGTCGGTCGCGATCCAGGTCTTCCAGGGCGAGCGCGAGTTCACCCGTGACAACAAGCCGCTGGGCACCTTCGAGCTCACGGGTATCGCCCCGGCTCCCCGTGGCATCCCGCAGGTCGAGGTCACCTTCGACATCGACGCCAACGGCATCGTGCACGTGTCCGCGAAGGACAAGGGCACCGGCAAGGAGCAGTCGATGACCATCACGGGCGGCTCGTCGCTGCCCAAGGAGGACATCGAGCGCATGGTCCGCGAGGCCGAGGAGAACGCGGCGGAGGACAAGAAGCGCCGCGAGTCCGCCGAGACCCGCAACCAGGCCGAGACCCTGTCGTACTCGATCGAGAAGTTGATCAAAGAGAACGAGGACAAGCTGCCCGAAGAGGTCAAGACCGAGGTCCAGGGCGACGTCGACGCGCTCAAGACGGCTCTCGCCGGCGACGACGACGACGCGGTCAAGACCGCGTTCGACAAGCTCAACGCCAGCCAGGGCAAGCTCGGCGAGGCCATCTACGCCTCGTCGCAGGCCCAGGGCGAGCAGGCCGACCCCAACGTCGGTCAGCCCGGCAACGGTGAGACGCCGAACCCCGAGGAAGACGTGATCGACGCCGAGGTCGTCGACGACGAGCCGACCGACGACAAGAAGTAAGCGACAGAACCATGGCACACAAGGACGACGAACAGCCCCAGGGCTCGGGCGCCGGTCCTGACGAGACGACGGGGCCGGAGGAGAACACCTCCGGCCCCGCGCCGTCGGACCAGACCCCGGATGCCGAGGGCCTGACCATCGAGGACATCCTCGGTGCCGAGCAGACCGACGAGGCAGCCGCAGAGGGGGCGTCCTCCGACAAGGAGGCCTCGCTGCTGGTCGATCTCAAGCGCCTGCAGGCGGAGTACGCCAACTATCGTCGGCGTACCGAGGAGCAGCGCGAACGCGAGATCGAGCGCGCCAAGGGCGAGGCCGTGAAGGGCCTGCTGCCCGTCATGGACGACCTCGACCGCGCGGTCAAGCACGGCGACCTCGTCGAGGGCACCGCTTTCGCGGCCATCGGCGACAAGGTGCGCGCCGTGGCCGAGCGTCTCGGCGTGGTGTCGTACGGCGCCGCTGGCGAGCCCTTCGACCCGCAGCAGCACGAGGCCATCTTCCAGGCGCCCACCCCCGGCGTGACCGAAGCGACGATCCTCGAGGTCGTCGAGGTCGGTTACCGCCTCGGCTCGATCGAGCTGCGACCGGCCAAGGTCGTCGTGGCCGTGCCGGCCGAGTAGGAGGACGCATGGCGAGTCAGGACTGGTTCGACAAGGACTTCTACAAGGTCCTCGGCGTCGACAAGGGCGTGAGTGCAGCCGATCTCAAGAAGACGTACCGCAAGCTCGCGCGCCAGTACCACCCCGACTCGAATCCGGGTGACGCGAAGGCCGAGGCCAAGTTCAAAGAGATCAGCGAGGCGTACGCCGTGCTGAACGACCCCGAGCAGCGCGAGGAGTACGACCAGATCCGGGCCATGGGCTCGGGGGCGCGCTTCTCCGCCCCGGGATCGGGCGCCGGAGGCGGCTTCGACGACGTCTTCAGCCGCTTCGGTCAGCAACGCGGCGGTGCGTCGGGTCCCCCGCCCGGTGGGTTCGACGACTTCTTCTCGATGTTCGGCCAGCAGCCCGGTGGTTTCGGGTCGGGCCGGTTCGGTCAGACGACCGGCGGTTACCGCGGCTTCGGCGGTCCGCAGCGCGGTTCCGACGTGACGGCCCGGACGACCCTCGACTTCGTCACCGCCGCCAAGGGCGAGACGATCACGCTCCAGGGCGAGGACAACGTCCCGTTCAAGGTGAAGATCCCCGCCGGGGTGTCGGACGGCCAGAAGATCCGTTTGCGCGGACGGGGCCGCCCGTCGCCGGACGGCGGCGAGAGCGGCGACATCGTCGTGACGGTCGCGGTCCGCACGCACCCGGTCTTCTCGCGCGACGGCCTCAACCTGCGGCTCACCGTCCCGGTCACCTTCACCGAGGCGGCGCTGGGCGCGACGATCGAAGTGCCGACGCTCGGTGGTGACCCGGTGCGTCTTCGCGTCGCCCCGGGCACCCCGTCGGGCCGGGTGCTGCGAGTCAAGGGTCGTGGCATCCACTCGTCCAAGGGCACCGGCGACCTCCTCGCCGAGGTCCAGGTGGCCGTGCCCGACCACCTCGGCGATGCTGCCCGCGAAGCCCTCGAGCGCTTCCACGCGCTCGAACCCAAAGAAAACCCCCGCGCCGACCTGATGTCCAAGGCGCGCCAGTAATGCCGGGCTCCTGGCATCCGCGATGATCGGATGCCAGGAGCAGGCGATCGACGAGAGAGGAGAGGCCGTGTCCGACAGGGAACTCGACGAAGACGCTCCGATCTTCGCGATCGCCGTTGCGGCGGAGCTGTCCAACATGCACCCGCAGACGCTGCGGCAGTACGACCGGCTCGGTCTGGTCGTTCCCGCCCGCACGCAGGGCGGGTCGCGGCGCTACTCCAGCCGCCACGTGCAGCAGCTGCGGGAAGTGGCGCGTCTCTCGAGCGAGGGCATGAGCCTTCCCGCGATCGCGCGGTTGCTGGCCCTCGAAGAGCGCGTGCACGAGCTCGCGCGACGCGTGAACGACCTCGAGCGCCAGCTCATGGCCGAGCGACAGTCGCGTCCGGGGGCGCGCGTGTTCGCCGCCGGGGCCACCGGGGCGGTCGTGACGCTGCGCCACGGGGCGCGCGTGCGCCGGGCGACCGACGTGGTCCTCTGGCGTCCGCACACCCCGCACGACGACTGAGCGGGGGATGACCGCGGGCGTTCGGCGAGGCGCTGTTCGCCCGGGATCACCCCGCAGAGGGTCGAGCGGCCGGCGGCATCCCGAGCCGTAAAGTTCATGCATGGGCTCGACCACGACAAGCGCTCCGGGTGAGGACGCGGCGGTGACCGCGGGGCCGTTCCGTCGCGCGGTCGCGGGCAGGAGGGGCGAGACGCGTGCGAGCGTCGCGTGGGGGCGTGCGACGTACTGGCCGCTCACCATCGCCGCCCTGGCCTTCCTCTTCGCCTACACCTTCCAGGTGATCGGCGACCTCGTCGGGGTGTGGTCGATCGCCTGCTCGGCGGTCGTCGCGCTGACGTGGGTCATGTTCATCACCGACTACCTCGTGCGTCTGTCGCTGAGCAGCCCGAAGCGGCGGTGGGTGCGCGCGCACCTCTTCGACGTCCTCGTCGTGATCCTCCCGACCCTGCGCCCGGTGCGGCTCCTCGGCGCGTTCACGCGGTTGGCATCCTTCAGCAAGAGCGTGGGCAGCTCCCTTCGCGCCCAGATGCTCATCTACGGCGCGGGTGTCGCCCTGCTCCTCATCTGGCAGGCGTCTCTGGCCGTCCTCTCCGCCGAGCGGCATGCGCCCGGGGCGAGCATCACGAGCTTCGGCAACGCCGTCTGGTGGGCGTTCTGCACGATCACGACCGTGGGCTACGGCGATTTCACCCCGATCACCGTGCAGGGGCGCGTCGTGGCGGTGTTGCTGATGCTCAGCGGCGTCGTGCTCGTGGGCCTCATCACCGCGACGTTCGCGTCGTGGGTGCTCGAGCGGGTGACCCGCGGGCACGAGGACCAGCTTCCCGCCACCCGCGCCGACATCGAGCGCGTGTTGGCCGCCCTGCCCGCTCCGGTCTCGGACGGGAGCGATCCGCAGAACCGCGGGTGACCGGGGGCGCGCGCGATGTCATGCCGCGGCAGCGGGCCGCGCCGATCGAGCGTCCGCGCCGATCGACGCGTCTGCTCAGGCCGGGTCGAGCCGGAGCACCGTCGCGGACTCGCCCACGCGCAGCTCGTCCACGACGCGCAGGGTGCGGGCGAGGTCGTCGACCGCGCCGATCACCGTGCCGAACCGCTCCCTCTCGGCGCACACGGCCGTGACGGTGACGAAATGGGCGCCGGTGTCCCACGTGTAGGTCGCGAACGGCGGGGTGCGCGGATCGGACGGCAGGGGCATCGCGAGCTTCTCGCCGACGCCCAGGTGTGGATTGCGGAACGACTCGGTGTCGTCGTACTCCATCGGCATCATGGCCCGGGCCGCGCGCAGCTGCGGGGTGGCCTCTTGCAGCTGCGCCATGACGACCAGCATGTCGGGCGCGTCCCGCCACACCCACACGAGAACGCGGCCGGCCGCCCGTCGCATGAGGAGCGGGGCGGCCTGGCTCGCCACCCAGGCGAAAAGCCCGCTGCCGGGGCGTTCGGTCGCCCCCGCCGCGCGGTTCGCCTGGGTCAGCAGCATCCGGATGGCGGCCTTGCGGTGGCGTCGCCCGCCGAAGCCCAGGGAGCCCGTGACGGGCACCCAACGTGCGGCGGGGGCGTCGGCCTGGAGTCGAGGCATGGCCCCAGCCTACGAGGCGGGATGCCGGGATGCCGAGGGAGGCGTACGCCGTCGGCGGAAGCGCTCCCTCCGTGTCGGAGGTTCGTGCCACTCTTGTTCCGCGGCGGTCGCGCCGCACCGACCTGACACCCGGAGAACGCCGTGCTCGGAAAGCTCCTGACCCGCTACCTCTCGCGGTACCGCTGGCTCCTCGTCGGCATCCTCGCCTTCCAGGCCGCGTCAGCCATCGCGACGCTGTACCTGCCGCGCTTGAACGCCGACATCATCAATCTCGGCGTCGCCCGCGGAGACACGGGCTACATCTGGTCGCGGGGCGCGATCATGCTCGTCATCTCCCTGGGGCAGATCCTCGCGGCCGTGATCGCGACGTACTTCGCGGCCCGCGCGGCGATGGCGGCCGGCCGCGACATCCGCCGCGACATCTTCGAACGCGTGAGCGGCTTCTCGGAGCGCGAGCTCTCGCAGTTCGGCGCCGGCTCCCTCATCACTCGCAACACCAATGACGTCCAGCAGGTGCAGATGCTGGCGATGATGGGCGCGACGATGCTCGTGAGCGCGCCGCTCCTCGCCATCGGCGGCATCATCATGGCGCTGCAGCAGGACGTGGGGCTGAGCTGGCTGATCGGCGTCGCGGTGCCCGTGCTGCTCGTCGCCGTCGCCCTGATCATCGCGCGCATGGTCCCGCTGTTCCGGAGCTTCCAGGTCAAGCTCGACGCCGTCAATCGCATCCTGCGCGAGCAGCTGACCGGCGTCCGTGTCGTGCGGGCGTTCGTGCGCGAGCGCATCGAAGAAGAGCGCTTCCGCGGAGCCAACACCGACATCATGGTCGTCGGCCGCAAGGTGGGCTCGCTCTTCGTGCTGCTCTTCCCGCTTGCGATGCTGGTGCTGAACGTCACCGTGGTCGGTGTCATCTGGTTCGGCGGCATCCAGGTCGACGCCGGCGGTGTCGAGATCGGGACACTGTTCGCGTTCATCCAGTACGTCGCGCAGATCCTCGGCGGCGTCCTGATGGCGAGCTTCATGACGGTGATGATCCCGCGCGCCGCCGTCTCGGCGGAGCGCATCGGCGAGGTGCTCGAGAGCGAGTCCACTCTCGTCCGCCCCGAGAACCCCGTCTCGACCTTCCCCACCCCGGGCGAAGTGGTCTTCGACGACGTCGCCTTCGCCTACCCGGGTGCCGAGGCGCCGGTCGTGTCCGGCATCACCTTCGCCGCGGCTCCCGGTGAGACGGTCGCGATCGTCGGGTCGACGGGGTCGGGAAAGACCACGCTCGTCTCGCTGATCCCGCGCCTGTTCGACGTCACCGGCGGTGCCGTGCGCATCGGCGGTGTCGACGTGCGCGAGGCCGACCTCGACGAGCTGTGGCGGGGGATCGGCCTCGTGCCGCAGCGGCCCTTCCTCTTCAGCGGCACGGTCGCGTCCAACCTCCGTTTCGGTCGAGAGGACGCGACCGACGACGAGCTCTGGCGTGCGCTCGAGATCGCGCAGGGGCGCGACTTCGTCCACGAGATGGAGGGTGGCCTCGAGGCCCGCATCGCCCAGGGCGGCACCAACGTCTCGGGCGGCCAGCGACAGCGCCTCGCGATCGCGCGGGCCATCGTGCACCGGCCGCGCGTCCTCGTCTTTGACGACTCGTTCTCGGCGCTCGACCTCAGTACCGATGCGCGATTGCGAAAAGCCCTATGGGAAGAACTGCCCGACGTGACCAAGGTCGTCGTCGCGCAGCGCGTCTCCACGATCACCGGGGCCGACCGCATCGTGGTGCTCGAGGACGGGCGCATGGTGGGCCTCGGCACGCACGACGAACTCCTCCGCACGAGCCCCACGTACCGTGAGATCGTCGAGTCGCAGCTGGGGGTGGAAGCATGAGCACTCCCGACGCCCTCACCGAAGAAGACCGCGCCGAGCTCGAACTCGCCGAACAGGCTCGCCAGAGTTCCGGCGACTGGAACAGCGTCGCGCCGGGCAAGGCGGCCGCGTTCGGCCCGAGCTTCCGGCGACTCATCGGTCTGCTGCGTCCGCACGCGTGGTCGTTCACCTTCGTGTCCGTGCTCGGCGCCGCCGGCGTCGTGCTCGCGGTGCTCGCGCCCCGCGTCCTCGGCGACGCCACGAACATCATCTTCGAGGGCGTCGTCTCGCGCGGACTCGCCGAGAACTTCCCCGCGGGCACGTCGAAGGACGTCGTCGTCGAGAGCCTGCGCTCGGCCGGTCAGGGCGACGTCGCCAACATCGTGTCCGCGATGCAGAACTTCCAGGTGGGCGCGGGCGTCGACTTCGATGCGTTGCGCATGGTCATCGTGACGGTCCTCGCGATCTACGTCGGCTCGTCGCTGCTGTCGTGGATCCAGGGCTACGTCATCAACGTGATCATGGTGCGCACCATGTGGCGTCTGCGCGAAGACGTCGAGGCCAAGATCAACCGGCTGCCGCTGTCGTACTTCGACAAGGTCCAGCGCGGTGAGCTGATCTCGCGCGTGACCAACGACATCGACAACATCACGCAGACGATGCAGCAGTCGCTCTCGAGCGCCCTGACATCGGTGCTGACGGTGGTGGGCGTCCTCATCATGATGTTCACGATCTCGTGGCAGCTCGCCCTCGTCGCCCTCGTCTCGCTCCCGCTCATGGCCGTGATCTTCGGCGTCATCGGCCCGAAGTCTCAGAAGGCGTTCGGCGAGCAGTGGAAGAAGGTGGGCCGCCTGAACGCCCGCGTCGAGGAGTCGTTCTCGGGTCACGCGCTGGTCAAGGTCTACGGCCGAGAGAAGGACGCGCGCGAGAAGTTCGAGGTCGAGAACGACGAGCTCTTCGAAGCGAGCTTCAAGGCCCAGTTCCTCTCCGGCATGATCATGCCGGGCATGATGTTCGTCGGAAACCTCACATACGTGGGTATCGCGGTACTCGGTGGTGTCATGGTCGCGGGTGGGCAGATCCGCCTCGGCGACGTGCAGGCCTTCATCCAGTACTCGCAGCAGTTCACGCAGCCGCTGTCGCAGCTCGGTGGCATGGCTGCGGTCGTGCAGTCGGGAACGGCCTCGGCCGAGCGCGTGTTCGCGCTGCTCGACGCCGACGAGCAGGACCCGGATGCCGCCGATGCCCCCGCGCACGTCGAGGGGCGGGGCGTCATCGAGTTCGAGTCGGTCCGGTTCTCGTACACCCCCGACCGGCCGCTCATCCGCGACCTGTCGTTCCGCGTGGAGCCGGGGCAGACGGTCGCGATCGTCGGCCCGACCGGAGCGGGCAAGACGACGCTGGTGAACCTCATCATGCGGTTCTATGAGCTCGACGGCGGGCGGATCCTGCTCGACGGGCAAGACATCGCCGACCTCCGCCGCGACGATGTCCGCGCGCGCACCGGCATGGTGCTGCAGGATCCGTGGCTGTTCGCCGGCACGATCCGCGACAACATCCGCTACGGCCGCGAGTCGGCCACCGACGATGAGATCGTCGAGGCCGCCGTCGCCACCCGCGTCGATCAGTTCGTGCACTCGTTGCCCGAGGGCTACGACACGGTGCTCGACGAGGACGCCGCGAACGTCTCGGCCGGAGAGAAGCAGCTCATCACGATCGCCCGCGCGTTCGTGGCGCGGCCGTCGGTGCTGATCCTCGACGAGGCCACCTCGTCGGTCGACACGCGTACCGAGCTGCTGCTGCAGCAGGCCATGGCGGCGCTCCGCGCAGGCCGGACGTCGTTCGTCATCGCCCACCGGCTCTCGACGATCCGCGACGCCGACCTCATCCTCGTGATGGAGCACGGCGACATCGTCGAGCAGGGCACGCACGAGGAGCTGATCGCGGGCCACGGCGCGTACTGGCGTCTGTACCAGTCGCAGTTCGAGAGCGCCGCCGGCGACGAGGAATCCGTCGCCCCCGTCCGCTTCGACGACGCGCGCTGAGCAGCCTTCCTCACGTTGCCCAGAGCAGCGGTGCCGCCCCGCGCCCCGCCTCCGGGGGGCTGCGAAACCGCTCGGGTACAGTGGTCGTTCGCATGCACCGCACCGTGCGACCTGTTCCGCCGCACAGATAGGCCTCACCACACGTGACCACTCCTGCGACGCCCGCCGACCACCCCACGGCCGACCGACCCCTCGCGATCCTCATCGGAGCCGACACCTTCCTCCCGCACGTGAACGGTGCTGCCCGCTTCGCGGAGCGCCTCGCCGCGGGGCTCGTCGCTCGCGGACACGACGTGCACGTCATGGCGCCGAGCGCGGGTCGCGGCAACGCCGGGACGTTCACCGAGGTGATCGAGGGCGAGCCCCTGACGATGCACCGACTCCCGTCGTGGCGCTTCCTGCCGCACGACTGGCTCACGTTCGTGCTCCCGTGGCGGTCCAAGCACTACGCCCGGCGGGTGCTCGACGAGGTGAAGCCCGACGTGGTGCACATCCAGTCGCACATCATCATCGGCCGCGGCCTTGCGCGCGAGGCCCGCAAGCGCGGCATCCCGGTCATTGCGACCAACCACGTGATGGCCGAGAACATCCTCGATTTCACGACCCTGCCCGACTTCCTCGACCGCATCTTCGTGAAGCTCGCGTGGGCCGACGCGAAGCGCACGTTCGCCCTCACACGGGCGGTGACCACTCCCACGCGCCGCGCCGCGGACTTCCTCGAGTCGACGATCGACGTCCACGGCGTCATCCCGATCTCGTGCGGCATCGACCGGTCGAACTACACCCCCGACTTCGAACCGCGCGAGGCGAACCGCATCCTGTTCGTCGGCCGCTTGACCACCGAGAAGGGGATCGACGTCATCCTGCGCGCGCTCGCCCGGCTCGACCCCGCGCTCGACACGACGTTCGACATCGTCGGGGGCGGCGATCAGCGCCGCAACCTCGAGCAGCTGGCCGAGCAGCTCGGTGTCTCGGACCGTGTCACCTTCCACGGTCACGCCTCCGAAGAGGACCTGCGCGCGCTGTACACGCGGGCGAGCGTCTTCGCGATCGCCTCGATCGCCGAGCTGCAGTCGATCGCGACGATGGAGGCGATGGCATCCGGTCTCCCCATCGTGGCCGCCGACGCCGTGGCGCTGCCGCACCTCGTGCACGACGGCGAGAACGGCTACCTCTTCGAGCCGGGAAACGTCGACCAGCTGACCGCTCGCCTGACCGACGTCCTCACGGCCGGCCCCGAAGAGCGTCGACGCATGCAGCAGGCCTCGCTCGACGGCGTGAAAGTGCATGACATCGGTCGCACGCTCGACACCTTCGAGGCGCTGTACCGCGGACGCCCCCTGCCGGAGTGACCTCGTGCACGTGGTGATGTTCGCCGACCAGCACGTCGAGTCGCTGGGCGGTGCACAAGTGTCGATGCGGCTGCAGCGGCGCTTCCTCGAGCGCGCCGGGCACACGGTGACCGTCGTGGCGCCGCGGCTGCACCGCCCCGCCGCAACCGACGCCGCGTACGTCGACATGCCCTCGATCCCGGTCACCCTCGACCGTGAGTACGCCCTCAGCTGGCCAGGGCGCCGGACCGACCGGTTCGTGGATGCCGCGATGGCGGCGCGTCCGCCCGTGGACGTCGTCCATGTGCAGGCCGATTTCTGGGGCGCGTTCATCGGGCACCGGTTCGCCGCGCGCCACGGGCTGCCGGTCGTGCACACGATGCACAACCGCGTCGACGTGGGCATCGAGGCCACCGCGCCGTTCCCGGGCGCGGTGCTGCGGCTGCTGAACGGGTGGGCGCGACGGGCGCTGCGCCCGGCGTCGCGCGCGCGAGGAACTCGCGATGCCGCTCGCGGGAGCGACGGGTGGACCTACCTTCGCCGACTCGCCGCCCTGTCGGCGGTGGTCACCGCGCCCTCGGCGCACTTCGCGCGGCGCCTCGAGGCGCACGCCGCGGTGCCGCCCGGCGGGGGAGTCGACGTGATCTGGAACGGCATCGACGACGACGTCCTCGACGCGGCCGTCTCCTCCGGCGTGGGCGAGCGCCGCCCCGGCCGTCCGCGCTTCGTGTGGATCGGTCGCATGAGCCCCGAGAAGCGGCTGCTGCCGTTCCTCGAGGCGGTCGCGGCCTCCGGCGTCGACGCCGAGGTCGAGGTGATCGGCGGAGGGGCGCAGTCGCGCGCGGCACGCCGCCTCGTGGAGCGCACGCGTCCGGTGGCATCCGTCCGGTTCTCGGGCCGGATGACGTACGCCCAGACGCTCGCCCGGCTCGCCGACGCCGACGCCGTGGTCCAGACCTCGATCGGCTTCGAGACGCAGGGGATGACGGTGTTCGAGGCCGCGTCCCTGGGGACTCCCGCCGTCGTCAGCGACCCCGACATCGCCGCGGAACTCGGCGGCGGGGTGTGGAGTGTCGCGGATGCCACGGTCCCGGCGCTCGCCGATGCCCTCCGCCGCGCGGCCGCCGGCATCGCCGCCGGGACTCCGGTCGCGGTCGACGCGACGATCGGCGAACGGTTCCGCCAGTCGTCGCGCACGGCCGCGATGGTCGCGGTCTACGCCCGCGCCGCGTCGCGCTGAGCGCGCTGGGACCGGGTGGTCGCCCGCGCCGCGTCGCGCTGAGCGCGCCGGGACCGGGTGGTTACCCGTGCCGCGTCGCGCTGAGCGCGGAGCGCCGGGACGTCCACAGGGTGGGCCGGGGCCGCGGCGGTCGGTGGAGCCGCGTCCTCGCTGCGGGACGGTGCGGGATCCGTCCCGGCGGGCAGACGCCGCGGGTCGGTGGGAACGCGACCGTAGCCGTCGGTGCCGATCAGCCACACCGTGGCGACGATCGCGACGAGGGCGAGGGCGGCGAGAGCGATGAGGTAAGCCATGGCAGATAAGCTACGTCTGTACGAATAGTGCCCACGAGTGGCATGATGGACGTCAATCGCCGCTTTTCTGCCAACCGGAGGATTCATGCGTTCCGTCGCCGTCGTCGTCCAGCCGGGCTTCGCCCCGTTCGAGTTCGGTCTCGCGTGCGAGGCGTTCGGCCTCGACCGCACCGACGATGGTGTCCCGAGCTTCGACTTTCGCATCGTCAGTCCAGACCCGGGCGTGGTGCCGTCGAACATCGGGTTCTCGATCAACGTCGAGCGGGGCCTCGACGCCGCGGAGGATGCCGACATCCTCGTACTCGCCCCCATCCCCCGGGAGCGGTGGGGTGCCGTCGACGTCCGCGTTCTCGACCTCGTGCGCCGCGTGCACGCGCGCGGCGCGTGGCTGCTGAGCGTGTGCAGCGGGTCGTTCGTCCTCGCCGACTCCGGAGTGCTCGACGGACGCCGGGCCACCACGCACTGGCGGTATGCGCCGCTGATGGCCCGCATGTACCCCCGGATCGAGGTCGATCCCGACGTGCTCTACGTGCAGTCGGAAAACATCATCACGAGCGCCGGCACGGCGGCCGGTCTCGACGCGTGCCTGCACCTGCTGCGGCAGGAGCTCGGCGCCGAGCTCACGAACCGCATCGCCCGGCGCATGGTCGTCGCACCGCAGCGGGATGGCGGCCAGGCGCAGTTCATCGCGTCACCGCTCCCGGTCGACACCTCGCTCTCCCTCGCCCCGGTCACCGAGTGGATGCTGCAGAACCTCGACGCCGATCTGCCGGTGGAGCGTCTCGCGGCGCGCGCCCACATGTCGCCGCGCACGTTCGCTCGGCGGTTCAAGGCCGACTTCGGGGCGACCCCGGCGGCGTGGCTCGCACGTCAGCGGCTGCTGCACGCGCAGCGGCTCCTGGAAGAGACCGATCTCGGCCTCGACCGCATCGCGGCCGAATGCGGCTTCGGGTCCGCCGCGGTGCTGCGCCAGAACTTCGCCCGCACGATGGGGCTGACCCCGACCGCCTATCGGGCGCGGTTCTCGTGCGCGGATGACGTGGTCGCGGCGTCCCGCGAGGCGATCCCGGCCTGACGGACGAATGCGGCCCCGCCCCCCGAAGGGGTGGGGCCGCATTCGGCGTCGGATCAGGACGCGGGAGTGAAGAACGGGTTCGAGGGCGCGGTGCGCGCCGCGAGCACGTCTTCCGTCGCCGGAAGCGACCGCGCCCCGTTGCGGATCGCCTCGCGGGCGGCCTGGCGGTTGTTGCGGTAGATCTGCTCGGCGTCCGTCGCGGCGGGATTGACCCACACAGCGGCGATGACCGCGTGAGAGTCCGCCCACTCGGCCGGGATGTCTCCCTCCGCAAGGGCATCGGCGACACCGGATGCCACACCTGCCTGCGCGGGGCCCCAGATCAGCAGCCCGTGGGCATCGTTCTCGGGAGCGGATTTGGTGACGAACAGCGTGAGCGGTTTCACCGGGAGGGAGGGGCGCAGGACGGACACGAAGGGCACGTGGCCCGCGGTGGGCGACGCCAGAGCCGTCGCCCACGCCGTTCCCACGGGACCGTCGCGATGTCCGAGCACCGTGTTGATGTGGGCCGCGTGCGCCCCGTCGCCGACGAAGCTCTCCCCGATCTGCACGTCGACCGACATCAGATGAGTCCCTGCTCCTTCAGCCAGTCCGTCGCGACGTCCTCGGGGTCTTCTCCGTCGACGTCGACCTTGGCGTTGAGCTTCTGCATCTCCTCCGTCGTGAGCAACGACGAGATCTCGGCGATGACGTCCGCGATGGCGGGGTACTCGTCGAGGGTCGACTGCTTGAGGGTGAAGGCACCCTGGTACACGGGGAAGAACTCCTTGTCGTCCTCCAGCACGACGAGATCGAGCGCGGGGATGCGGCCGTCTGTCTGGAACACCTCGCCGAAGTTGCAGTCGTCGCCCTTCTGGGTGGCCGTGTAGATGACGCCCGTGTCCAGCAGGGCGACGTTGGAGTCGGGCACGTTCAGGCCGTACGCGGCCTTCAGCCCCGGCCAGCCGTCGTCACGGGTCGAGAACTCGCTCTCGATGCAGAAGGTCTGCTCGTTCACCGGCAGCTTGGCGACGTCCGAGAGGGTCTTGACCCCGAGCTCCTCGGCCTTGTCGGCGCGGATCGCGAACGCGTAGGTGTTGTTCAACGGGGCCGGGTCGAGCCAGGCGATGCCGTTGGCCGCATCCGCTTTCTTCGTCGCCTCGAACTGCGCTTCGGCGCCGGGGACGGGTGCGGTGTTGCCGTTGTAGGTGATCCACGAGGTGCCGGTGTACTCCCAGTACCCGAGGAACTCGTCGTTCTCGAGCGCCTGGCGCACGTTCGCGGAACCGACGAGCTTCGTGTTGGCCTCGACGTCCGCGCCGCGGGCGTTGAGCAGCTCGGTCGTGATGTGGGCCAGGATGTACTGCTCCGAGAAGTCCTTGGAGCCGATCTGGCCCGTGAGGCCGGCGAGTTCGTCGCTGCCACCGGCGGCGGATCCGGTGGAGCCGGAACCTCCGGAACAGGCGGTGAGGGCGAGGGCGCCGAGCGCCGCGACGGCGGTCAGCGAGAGAAGCGGACGACGCTTCATTGTGTCTCCTTGGGGTGTGGTGCGGTGGATGGTGCGGGTGGAGCGGCGGGGATCAGATCCCCTTGGGGGTGAGCAGGTCTTCGGCGACGCCGGCGATCCAGTCGATGAGCAGAGCGATGCAGGCGACCAGGACGGCGCCGACGACGAGGACCGGGTAGCGCTGCAGCTTGAGGCCGTTGACGATCATGTCGCCGAGGCCGCCGGCGTTGATGAAGGTCGCGATGGTCGCGACGCCGACGCAGAAGACGAGCGCCGTGCGCAGCCCCGCGAGGATGACGGGGACGGCGAGCGGGAGTTCGATGCGGGCGAGGACCTGGACGGGTGTCATCCCCATGCCGCGGGCCGATTCCCGGATCGCGCCGTCGACCTGCTCGATGCCGATCATCGTGTTGCGCAGCACCGGGAGGAACGCGTAGATCACGAGCGCCACCAGCGCGGTCGTGTATCCCGTCTGCCAGACGATGGCGAGAAGGATCACGACACCGACCGCCGGCGTGGCCTGGCCGATGTTGGCCAGCGCCAGGACGACGGCCCGGACGGTGCGCGAGGGGGTCTTCGCGAGCGCGATGCCGAGGGGGATGGCCAGGACGGCCACGAGCGCGGAGGCGGCGACCGTGAGGCTCAGGTGCTCGCCGATGCGGAGGAAGAGGTAGTCGGCGTTGATCGTCCGCTGCTCGATCGAGTCGAGGGTCAGCGACGATACCCAGAGGAAGAGGGCGGCGAGGACGACCACGACGATCGCGGGGGTGAGCAGCCGGCGCCACACCTTCGTGGAACGCGTCCGGCGCGTCGCGGCCAGGCGCGCGGCGCCGATGCTCTGCGTCTCGGTGGTGACGGTGGTCATCGTGCGCCGTCCGAACGGGCGGAGAGGTCGGTGACCTCGACACCGAGGGCCGCGGAGATCCGCTCGATCGTGAGGGTTCCGCGCACCCGGTCGTCGCCGTCGACGACCGGGACCGAGGGCGAGCCGTGGAGGATGAGCAGATCCAGCGCATCACGGAGGTTGTCGGTGAGCGCGACCCTGACCGGTCCGGCATCCGTCACCGGTCCGAGGGGGGCGTCGGCGACCGGGATGAGGGCGAGGCGCTTGAGGGCGGCCCCGCGCCCGATGAAGGAGCGCACGTAGTCGTTGGCCGGGGCGGCGAGGATCGCCGCCGGCGTGTCGAACTGCTCGATGCGGCTGCGCTCGGACAGCACCGCGATCCGGTCGCCCAGGCGGATGGCCTCGTCGAAGTCGTGGGTGACGAAGATGATCGTCTTGCCGATGGATTCCTGGAGCCGGAGGAATTCCGCCTGCAGGCGTTCGCGGGTGATGGGGTCGGTCGCGCCGAAGGGCTCGTCCATGAGCATCACGGGCGGGTCGGCCGCCAGGGCGCGGGCGACGCCGACGCGCTGCTGCTGGCCACCCGAGAGCTGTCGCGGATAGCGCGAGGAGAAATCGCCGCTGAGCTGAACCGTGTCGAGGAGTTCTTCGACGCGGTCGGCGGTGCGTTTCTTCGACCACCCCAGCAGCTTCGGGACGACGGCGATGTTCTCGCCGATGGTCATGTGGGGGAAGAGCCCGATCTGCTGGATGACGTAGCCGATGTGACGGCGCAGCTCGTTCGGGTTCAGCGACAGCACGTCGCGGCCGTCGATCGAGATCGTGCCCGACGTGGGTTCGATGATCCGGTTGATCATCTTCATGGTCGTGGTCTTGCCGCACCCGGACGGGCCGACGAACATGATCAGCTCGCCCGGATCGACGTCCATCGAGAACGCGTCCACGGCGGGGGTCGACTGACCGGGGTAGACCTTCGTCACGCCGTCGAGGCGGATGCCGACTCCCGAGGACGCGTCCGCGCCGGCCGTGCGGGAAGTGGTGGTGGTGTCAGACACGGAGCCCCCTTGAGGTGGTGACGCGGGTGATGAGGACGAAGGCGGCATCGATGAGGAGAGCCAGGACGATGACGCCGAGGGTTCCCGTCAGCGCGAAGTTCAGCGCGTTCTTCGAGCCGAGCGACGAGAGCCCCTTGAAGATGAACTGGCCCAGGCCCGGTCCCGCGACGTAGGCGGCGATCGCGGCGATACCGATGGTGAGCTGGGCGGCCACGCGGACGCCGGTGAGGATGATCGGCCACGCGATCGGGAGCTGTACGGATAGAAGGATGCGCGCGGGCGACATCCCCATGCCCTTCGCGGACTCCATGATGGCCGCCGGCACTTCGCGGAGCCCCACGACGGTGTTCCGCACGATCGGGAGCAGCGAGTAGAAGACCAGCGAGAACACCGTCGGCGTCCAGCCGAGCCCCAGCACGGGGGTCAGCAGCGCGAGGAGGGCGAGGGACGGAATCGTCAGGGCGACGCCGGCGGCGGCGATCGTGACGGCGCGGGAGACCGGGCGGTTCCAGACGCCGATGCCGATCGCGATGCCGATCACCGCCGCGATGACGATACTCAGCGCCACGACGGCGACGTGCTGCAGCACGAGCTCCAGGATGTCGTCGCTGCGGCGGCTCCAGAAAGTGAGGAGTCCGCCGAGGTCGAAGTCGGACATGCGTCGCACTCCTCTCCTCATCGAGATGGGCCGTGGATCACGGCTGCGGCTGACTGTAAAGCGGGGGGATGATTATCTTCAACCGGTGTTGCGCATATGGCAATCTCAGGCGCCCGGGGTGTTCCCCGCGAAACCGATCGACCGGGAGAGGTCCTTCGCGCTGGAGGCCACGAAGCGCGCGAGGCCCTCGAGCCGATCGCCGATGCGGGTCTTGGGCGCACTCACGTTCAACGCCGCGACGATGCGCCCAGTGAAGTCGCGCACCGGGGCGCTCGCCCCCACGACGCCCAACTCGAGCTCCTCGTCGAGGAGGGCGTATCCCGTCGCTCGGATGCGGGACAGCTCGGCACGCAGGCTTCCCAGGTCGGAGACGACCTGACGATCGGCGGGAGGACTGGGCAGCACGGAGAACCCCGCGGCGTGCGGGGGGACCGGGCCTACGATCGCCTGATCCTGGCCGTGCTCGGCGTACCACCGCTCGAGGGAGTCCTCGTCCCAATCGCTCAGCAGCACGCGGCCCGACGGTGTCCGCCATGCCGCGGTCGTGACCCCCTCCCATCCCGTGGTGCGGAACTCGTGCGGGCTGAGCTCGCTCGCGATGGTCAGCACGTTCCCACCGCGGAGGACGCAGAGGTGGGTGGTCTCGCGGGCCCGTTGCGCGACTCGTCGCAGGATCGGCTGCGATTCCCGCGTGAGGGTGCTTTCGACGGTGAGGGCGGCGAGGGCGTAGAGACGGGCGCCGAGGCGGTAGGCCAGGGTGTTCTCGTCACGGTCGACCAGCCCGGCGTCGGCCAGGGTGGCCAGGCTGCGGGAGACGACGGCCTTGTCTCGGGCGGTGATCTGCGCGACCCTCGAGACCCCGAGCCCCC
This sequence comes from Microbacterium sp. 5K110, assembly GCF_005774735.1. Taxonomy (GTDB): domain Bacteria; phylum Actinomycetota; class Actinomycetes; order Actinomycetales; family Microbacteriaceae; genus Microbacterium. Next base: position 26,187 of record NZ_VBUM01000018.1, read on the forward strand.
CGCCGGCGACGGCTTCCGCCGACCCGAGGATCTCGAGGATCTCCACGTCGCGGGCGAGGCCCGAGGAGTTGCGACGCGGGGCGGGGGAGTGATCTGTCATGGCGGGAACCCTAGTCCGTTGCCATATTCACATCAAGGGATGCTCCCACGGCATCCTCGATCTATGGTGTCCCTGCGGTCGCCGATGGCGGGCTCGATGACGAGAGCCGCAGGAGCGCCCGCCCCCCGATCCACGATCTCAAGGACTGGTCCCGTGACGAAGCGCACACTCACCGTCGGATTCATCGGCCTCGGCAGCATGGGAAGCGGAATGACCCGCAACCTGCAGGCCTCCGGCTTCCCCCTGGTCGTCACCGACGTGCGGCCGGAAGTCGCCGCGGAGGCGGTGTCCCGTGGCGCCGTCTGGGTGGAGACGGCGGCCGAGGTGGCATCCCGGTCCGATCTGGTGATCACGATGCTGCCCACCCCGCGCCACGTCGAGCAGGTGCTCCGCGGGCCGGACGGCTTGCTGGAGGCACTGCCGGATGGGGGGACGTGGGTCGACATGTCCACGTCCGTGCCGGAGGTCGCCGACCGCGCTCGCACCGATCGTCCCGACCTGCACATCCTCGACGCGCCGGTGAGCGGGATGTCCGTCGGTGCCGCCAACGGGACGCTGCAGATCTTCATCGGCGGCGACGCCGACGACGTCGAGCGCCTCCGCGAGGTGTTCGAGGCCATGGGCGAGCCCGAGCGGATCCTGCACGTGGGCGGCCACGGTGCGGGATACGCGGTGAAGCTCATGATCAACCAGCTGTGGTTCTCCCACCTCATCGCCACCGCGGAGGTGCTCTCGGTCGGTGTGAAGGCCGGGGTCGACCTCGAGGTGCTGCGTCGCGCCCTGGTCGCGAGCCCCGCGAACAGCAATTTCGTCGAGCACGACGTTCTGTCGATCCTCGATCACGGCGACTACGACGAGGGTTTCGCGCTCGCGCTGGCCTGCAAGGACCTCGGCCTCTCGGTGGACCTGGCGCGCTCGGTCGGGATGCCGTACGAGCTGTCCGGCCTCGTGGACCAGCAGTTCCGTCGCGCCAAGGCGATGTACGGCGACCGTGCCGGCGAGATGGTGCCGTTCCGCCTGTACGAGGACCTGCTCGGCGACCCGCTCCGCCGCGCTGCCGCTCCCGCGGGAGCCACGCGATGACCGACGAACGCGCCTTCCTGGCCTTTCTCCCCACCGACCTCTTCATCGACGGCGCCTGGCTCCCCGCCTCGACCGGCGACCGGTTCGACGTCATCGACCCCTCCACCGGCGACGTGCTCGCCACCGTCGCCGATGCGAGCGTCGCCGACGGGGACGCCGCGCTCGCCGCGGCCCACCGTGCGCAGGAGTCGTGGGGGCGCACCGCCCCACGGGAGCGCGCCGAGATCCTGCGCCGCGCGTTCGACCTCGTCACCGCGCGCGCCGAGGACTTCGCCCTCGCGATGACGCTCGAGATGGGGAAGCCTCTCGCCGAGGCACGCGGCGAGGTCGCCTACGGCGCGGAGTTCCTCCGCTGGTTCAGCGAGGAGGCTCCCCGCATCGCCGGGCGGTACTCGACCGCGCCCGACGGTCGCAACCGTCTGCTGGTCGTTCAGAAGCCGGTCGGTCCGTGCCTGTTCATCACGCCGTGGAACTTCCCCCTCGCCATGGCCACCCGCAAGATCGCTCCGGCGATCGCCGCGGGCTGCACCATGGTGCTCAAGCCCGCCGCCCTCACCCCGCTCACGGCGCTCCTCCTCACCGAGGTACTGCGCGAGGCCGGCCTTCCGGACGGCGTGCTCAACGTCATCCCGACGACGCACGCCGGCGCCGTCACCGGCCCGCTCGTGCGCGACCCCCGGCTCCGCAAGCTCTCCTTCACCGGCTCCACGGGCGTCGGCCAGCGACTCATCGCCGACTCGGCCGCCCAGGTACTGCGGGTGTCGATGGAGCTCGGGGGAAACGCACCCTTCCTCGTCTTCGAGGACGCCGACCTGGATGCCGCCGTTGACGGTGCCGTGCTGGCGAAGATGCGCAACGGGGGTGAGGCGTGCGTGGCGGCGAACCGCTTCCTCGTGCACGAGTCCGTCGCAGCCGAGTTCGCCGAGCGTTTCTCCGCCCGCATCGGCGCCTTCGTCCCCGCGCGCGGGACCGACCCGTCGTCCACGGTCGGACCCCTCGTCGACGCGGCCACTCGCGACAAGGTCGCGTCCCTCGTCGACGGGGCCGTCGCCCAGGGTGCCCGCGTCGCCGTGGGCGGTGCCGCGATCCCCGGCCCCGGATACTTCTACCAGCCGACTGTCCTCGTCGACGTGCCCGCCGACGCCGACATCCTCCGCGAGGAGATCTTCGGTCCCGTTGCGCCGATCCTGACGTTCGGCGACGAGGAGGAGGCGATCCGCCTGGCCAACGACACCGAGTTCGGCCTCGTCTGCTTCGCCTACACGCGAGATCTCGACCGGGGACTCCGCCTGGCCGAGCGCCTGGAGACCGGCATGCTGGGGCTCAACGCCGGCGTCGTCTCCAACCCCGCCGCGCCCTTCGGCGGCGTCAAGCAATCGGGCCTCGGCCGCGAGGGCGGGGCCGAAGGCATCCACGAATACCTCGAGACCGTCTACGTCGGCATCGCCGACCCGTTCGCCTCCCGGAGCGCCTGACCATGGACATCAGCGAATTCACGCCCGACTTCTTCTCGTTGGCCGGCAAGACCGCCATCGTGACCGGGGGGAACGGCGGCCTCGGTCGGGCGTTCTCCGTCGCGCTCGCCGCGGCCGGAGCGAACGTGTTCGTCCCGTCGCTCATGGACGACGACGGTGAGACCGCCCGGCTGGTCGAGGCGCACGGACGGGCCTACGCGTTCGCGCAGTCCGACATCACCGCGGCGGGCGAACCCGATCGTGTCGTGCGCGCGTGCGTCGACCGTTTCGGCGGCGTCGACGTGCTCGTCAACTCCGCGGGTATCAACCTGCTGAGCGAGGACGTGGTCGCCTTCGATCGCGCCAAGTGGGACCCGATGATCGCGGTCAACCTCACCGCCGCCTTCGACTTCGCGCGCGCGGCGGCCGAGGTCATGATCCCGCACCGCCGCGGCAAGATCATCAACATCGCCTCGCTCTTCTCGTTCCTCGGCGGGCGCCAGTCGCCCGCGTACGCGGCATCCAAGGCCGGTATCGTCGGCTTCACGAAGGCCTACGCCGACGAGCTGGGTGCATTCGGCATCCAGGTCAACGCCGTCGCGCCCGGGTACTTCGCGACGGCGCTCACCGAGAAGACCCGGTCGGATGCCGAGGCGAACCGCCGCATCGTCGACCACGTCCCCGCCGGTCGGTGGGGCGACCCCGCCGACCTCATGGGCGCGGTCGTCTTCCTCGCCAGCCGCGCCAGCGACTACGTCACCGGGCACACGCTCGTCGTCGACGGCGGCTACCTGCTGCGCTGACCCGATTTCCCACCGATCCAGGAAGACCGACATGGCCGATTCCCGTTCCCCGCTGACCCGTTCCGACATCGCCACGCGTCTGACCGACCTGCTCGGCGCCGACGCCGTCGACACCCGTGAAGCCGAGCTGCGCGACGCCAGCGTCGACCGCTTCAAGAAGTACTCCGCCGTGCACGGCATCTTCGACGGGCCCTTCCCGGCGGCGATCGTGTACCCCCGCTCGACCGACGAGGTCGCCGCGGTGCTGCGCTTCGCCGACGAGAACCGCATCGCGATCGTGCCCCGCACGGGCCGCACCGCCACCGAGGGCGGTCTCGAGACCGTCGTCGCCGACACGATCGTGCTCGACGGTTCGCGCATGGACGCGACCCTCGCGATCGACACCGTGGACATGATGGTCACCGTGCAGTGCGGGGCTCCGTTGCAGCGCGTCGAGGACGAACTGCGCGCGCGGGGCTACACGACCGGGCACTCGCCCCAGTCGAAGCCGCTGGCCCAGTACGGCGGCCTCGTCGCGACCCGGTCGATCGGGCAGTTCTCCACGCTGTACGGAGGCATCGAAGACATGGTGGTGGGGCTCGAGGCGGTCCTCGCCGACGGCACCGTGACGCGCATCAAGAACGTGCCGCGGCGCGCGGCCGGCCCCGACATCCGTCACCTGATCATCGGGAACGAGGGTGCGTTCGCGTTCGTGACCGAGGTCACCGTGAAGATCTGGCCGTATACGCCCGAGAACAACCGGTACTTCGGGTTCCTCACCGACGATTTCGGCGCCGGTGTCGACCTGCTCCGTGAACTCGTGACACAGGGGTACCGTCCCTCCGTGGCGCGCGTGTACTCGCCGGAGGACGCTCGCCAGCACTTCTCGCACTTCCACGAGGGAAAGAGCGTCGTCGTGCTGGTGGCGGAGGGGCCTCGCCGTCTGGCGGAGGCGACGGCCGAGGCCATCGAGGAGGCCGCCGAGGGCACGTCGCTCGAGCGCGTCGACGACTCCCTGATCGAGACCTGGTTCGACAATCTGAACTGGGGGCAGGACAAGATCGACCGCGAGAAGCGGGAGATGCTCGAGAGCGCGCACCTCGGCTATACCACCGAGGTCTCGGTCGACTGGTCGCGCGTGGTCGAGCTGTACGAATCCGTCATGGCGCGCGTGCGCCGGGAATTCCCCCGAGCGGCCGATCTGACGATGCTGGGCGCGCACTCCTCGCACAGCTACCAGACGGGCACGAACCTGTACTTCGTGTACGACTACGACATCCGCTGCGAACCGCGCGAGGAGATCACCGAATACCACGAGCCGCTGAACGCGATCGTCGTCGAGGAGGCGCTGCGCCTGGGCGGGTCCATGGTGCACCACCACGGAATCGGCAAGTACCGCACGCCGTGGACGGCGCAGGAGCACGGCAGTGCCCTCGTTCTGCTCGAGCGCATGAAGGCCGCACTCGATCCGAACGGCATCATGAACCCCGGCACCATCTTCGCGCTGGAGGCCTGATGCCGGTCGTCGTCGCGATCGACAACGGATCGCAGTCGACGAAGGTCCTCGTCGTCGACGAGGAGGGGCGAGTGCGTGCGCAGGCGCGCGTGGGGCTGCGGCCCTACGCGACGCCGGAGTCGGGGCACAGCGTCCACCCGGACGACGACGTCTGGGACTCGATCGCCCGCGCGTGCCGCACGGCGATGGAGCGTTTCGACGGCGACCCCGGCGAGATCGTGGGGATCGGGCTGTGCACGATCCGGTTCTGCCGCGCGCTTCTGCGCGCCGACGGCACGCTGGCCGAGCCGCTGCTCAGCTGGATGGACGAGAGGGTCTCGCGCCGGCACGTCGCCTCTCCCGAGGTGGCGCACGTGTCGACCTCTTCCGGATACATCGCGCACCGGCTCACGGGGGAGTTCCGCGACGCGGCGGGGAACTACCAGGGCGTCTGGCCCATCGATCAGCAGACCTGGCGGTGGTCGGACGACCCGGATGCCGCGGTCTCCACCGGGATGGACCGGGCCCTGCTGAGCGACCTCGTGGATCCGGGTGCAGAACTCGGTCGGGTGACATCGGCGGCTGCCGCCCTGACCGGGTTGCCCGAGGGGGTCCCCGTCTACGCCACCTCGAACGACAAGGCCGTCGAAGCACTCGGGGCCGGCCTGGCCTCGGATGCGGACGTGCTGCTGTCGTTGGGAACCTACATCGCCGCGATGACGGTCGCCGACCGGCCCGGGGGCGGTGCCCACCACTGGGTCAACTTCGGATGCCGCCCCGGACAGTACCTGGCGGAGTCGACCGGCATCCGTCGGGGGATGTGGACGGTGAGCTGGCTGCGCGATCTGCTGCACCCGACGTCACCCGACGATGATCTGTACGCGTTCGATCGCGTTCTGGGCGCCGAGGCCGAGGCGGTGAGTCCCGGATGCGACGGTGTCGCGACCGTGCTGGACTGGCTCGCCCCGGGCGACGAACCGAACCGGCGAGGGGCTTTCGTGGGGTTCTCCGGAGCGCAGGGCCGGGGGCACCTCTATCGAGCGGTGCTGGAGGCCATCGCGTTCACCATGGCCGACCACATCGACGCGATGGAGCGCGAGCGCGGGGCCGTCGCCGACGGCGTGATCGTCACCGGCGGCGGCGCGCAGTCGCCGCTTCTCGTCCAGATCGTCGCCGACGTCGTGGGGCGCCCGGTTCGCCGTGCCCTGGTCGACGACGCGGCCGGCATCGGTGCCGCGATCTGCGCCGCGGTCGGTTCGGGCATGCATCGCGACTGGGACAGCGCGGTCGCCGCGATGGCGGGCACCGGGGAGCCCGTGCTCCCCTCCGACACGGCCGAGACCTACCAGGCTCTGCGCGCGTGGCACCGCGGCATCCGGTCCCGCGTGGCGGAGATGTCCGACTGGATGGCCACCGCCCGCCCGTGACGCCGCGGTCGCGCGCGTCAGACGTGTGCGGCGACGAACGCGGCGTGATCCTCGCGGGCGACGTCGGCGTACGCGAACGCCCACGGCACGAGAGCCTCGGTCAACGCGTGCCCGGCGCCGGCGTAGCCGGCGATGTCGGGGGCCTGCGGGGACTGCGCGTGGGCGCGGGCGAGCGTGATCGCGCACGCCTGGGCGTAGCGGCGGAAGGGCTTGTCCGCGAGCTCGACCATCTCGATCCCACCCTTCATGTCGTGGAACTGCCGCACGTAGAAGTCGGCGTCGACGCCGCGCACGTGGCCGAGGAACGGGTCGGAGACGCCCTGCAGGACACGCTGCAGCGCCACCACGCGCGCGCCCTCGCCGTCGGCGGCGACGAGCGAGGTCAGCGCCTCGGGCTGGCGGATGCCGCCGAACTGCTGCAGCACGCTCGCTCCGGCCTGCTTTCCCTGGAGGACGAAGGCGTGCCCGTCGCCGTCCTGCAGCAGCAAGAGGTAGCACCGCGTCCCGACGCTGCCGACCCCGACGACGCGGCGGGCGACGTCGCTGAGGTCGTACTGTTCGAGCGTCATCCGCACATCGACGTTCGCCGAGGTGCGGTATGCCCCGTCGACGGCGAGGACCCGGGCGGCGACCTCCGCGTCGACGGGGGTCATCGTCGGCGGCTGATGCGTGAAGGTGAGGCGGCCGGAGCCCGCGTCGGCGGTCAGTCGACGCACTGCCCGTGCCCCGGTCCGGCGCTCGGCGTCGGCGATCGCGCGCGTCAGGACTTCGCGCGACGCGCGGTCGTAGGAGCCGATCGCCTCGTGCGCGTTGAAGTGCTCGAAGTGGCGGTCGATGGGGTCCCGTTCGACGAGTCCCGCGATCGCCCGGACATAGGCCCGCACCGTCGAGGCGACGGCGTCGCGGACGATCGCGGGGTCGCGATCGGTCTCGCCTCCGGCGAGGACGACGCTCGTGAGCAGTCGCTTCAGGTCCCATTCCCACGGCGCCCACGCTGCTTCGTCGAAGTCGTTGAGGTCGAAGACGAGCGTGCGCTGCGGTGAGGCGTAGAAACCGAAGTTCGCGACGTGGGCGTCTCCGCACGATGCGACGTGGATGGGCGTCGAGGGATCGCGGGCGAGGTCGGCCGCCATGACGGCCGCCGCGCCGCGGTAGAAGGCGAACGGGGTTGCCGACATCCGCTCGATCCGCAGCGGAACCAGTTCGGGGATGCGGGTGGCGTTCTGGGCTTCGAGGATGCCGAGCGGGTCACGTCCTTCGACGGTGAGGCGCCCGAGGTCGCGTCGCGGCACGCGCTGCCGCGCCTCTCGTCCGCGCGCGCGGCGTTCGGAGGCCGAGGGCGGCGGGTTCCACGGGATGTCCGGGCGGGGTGCGGCGGCAGGCGGCGTGCTCACGCGCTCACCCTAGACCCGGGGGTGCTCGCGTCGTCGGGAAGGGTCCTGCCGGTCGCGCACCCTCCATTGCCTCGAATGCACCCGACTGCTAAACTTGAGTCAACGCAACTCAACTTTGAAGCGTGACAGATTTCCAGGAGACACCATGAACGCCACTCAGCAGCCGGGGCAGGAGGACGCGCGCAGCGCCCTCGAGCAGTTCGGCATCAACCTCACCGACCGCGCCCGCCAGGGCAAGCTCGATCCCGTCATCGGTCGCGACAGCGAGATCCGGCGGGTCAGTCAGGTCCTCACACGCCGCACCAAGAACAACCCGGTCCTCATCGGCGAGCCCGGCGTCGGCAAGACCGCCGTCGTCGAGGGCCTCGCTCAGCGCATCGTCGCGGGCGATGTCGCCGAAAGCCTCAAGAACAAAGAGCTCGTCGCCCTCGACATCTCCGCACTCGTGGCCGGGGCGATGTACCGCGGCCAGTTCGAGGAACGCCTCAAGATCGTCCTGAAAGAGATCACCGAGTCCGACGGACGCATCATCACGTTCATCGACGAACTGCACGTGCTGATGGGCGCGGGCGGCGGCGAGGGTTCGGTCGCGGCATCGAACATGCTCAAGCCCATGCTCGCCCGCGGCGAGCTGCGCCTCATCGGCGCGACGACGCTCGACGAGTACCGCGAGTTCATCGAGAAGGATGCCGCGCTCGAACGCCGTTTCCAGCAGGTCTACGTCGGCGAACCGACGGTCGAAGACACGATCGCGATCCTCCGCGGTCTCAAGGAGCGGTACGAGGCGCACCACAAGGTCGCGATCGCCGACGCGGCGCTCGTGGCGGCGGCATCCCTGTCCAACCGCTACATCCCGTCGCGCCAGCTGCCCGACAAGGCGATCGACCTCATCGACGAAGCCGCGTCGCGCCTGCGCATGGAGATCGACTCGGCTCCGCTCGAGATCGACGAGCTGCGCCGGCACGTCGACCGGCTCAAGCTCGAAGAGCTCGCGCTGAAGAAAGAGAAGGATGCCGCCTCGAAGGAGCGCCTGGCGACGCTGCGCGAGACCCTCGCCGCCGAGCAGTCCAAGCTCGACGAGCTGCAAGCGCGGTGGGAGCAGGAGCGCGCCTCGCTCAACCGCGTCGGAGACCTGAAGACCCGACTCGACGCGGCCCGGGGGGACGCCGAGCGCGCCCAGCGCGAGGGCAACCTCGAGCGCGCATCGCGCCTGCTGTACGCCGACATCCCGGCCCTCGAGCGGGAGCTCATGACGGCCGAGCGCGAGGAGCCCGCGGGCGACCGCATGGTCAACGACCAGGTCACCGACGAGGACATCGCCGCCGTGATCGCCGCGTGGACCGGCATCCCGGTGGGTCGCCTGCTGCAGGGCGAGACCGAGAAACTCCTGCACCTCGAGCGCGAGCTCGGCAAGCGCCTGATCGGCCAGAAGGATGCCGTGAAGGCGGTGTCCGACGCGGTGCGCCGCTCGCGCGCGGGAATCAGCGACCCGAACCGCCCGGTCGGCTCGTTCCTCTTCCTCGGCCCCACGGGCGTCGGCAAGACCGAGCTCGCCAAGGCGCTCGCCGACTTCCTCTTCGACGACGAGCACGCCATGGTGCGCATCGACATGTCGGAGTACGGCGAGAAGCACTCCGTCGCCCGCCTCGTCGGTGCACCTCCGGGATACATCGGCTACGAGCAGGGCGGTCAGCTCACCGAGGCCGTGCGTCGCCGACCGTACAGTGTGGTGCTCCTCGACGAGGTCGAGAAGGCCCACCCCGAGGTGTTCGACATCCTGCTGCAGGTCATGGACGACGGTCGGCTGACCGATGGTCAGGGTCGCACGGTCGACTTCACCAACGTCGTCCTGATCCTGACGTCCAACCTCGGTTCGTCGATCCTCATCGACCCGACGCTGCCGATCGAGGTCAAGCGCGAGCAGGTGCAGGCGCTCGTCCGGCAGGCGTTCAAGCCGGAGTTCGTGAACCGTCTCGACGACATCGTGATCTTCCAGGCGCTCAGCGAGGACGACCTCGCCCAGATCGTCGAACTCGCGGTGGACGCGCTGCACAAGCGACTGCGGGAGCGCCGGCTCACGCTGGCGGTCACGCCCGATGCGCGGTCCTGGCTCGCCGAGCGCGGCTACGACCCGGTGTACGGCGCGCGGCCCCTCCGCCGCCTGATCCAGTCCGAGGTGCAGAACCGCCTCGCGATGGCGATCCTCGCGGGGGGAGTGCACGACGGCGACGTCGTGAAGGTCGACGTCGCGAGCGACGGCGAGTCCCTCGTGCTCACGAGCGCGGGGCCGTCCGCCGAGGCCGAAGATCCCGGCGACGACGACGTGATCGAGGCCGAGATCGTCGAGTAGTCGCATGCCGAGGGATGCCGCGCCGGGTGCGTGGCATCCCCTCGTCGGTGTCCTCGCGGAGCGCCTCGCTACCCTGGCGCCATGACGATCGCAACGGCCGACCTCTACGACGAGCGCGGCGACGACCTCGACTCACTCTCGCTGCAGCTGCTCGACCTCGGCGGTCGGGTCGCGTTCGACGGGCTCGTGCGCACCGTGCGCTGTCACCGCGACAACGCGCTGGTGAAGCGCGTGCTCGCCACTCCGGGCGACGGTGCGGTCCTGGTCGTCGACGGAGGTGGATCCCTCGAGTCCGCGCTCGTCGGCGACCTCATCGCGGGATCTGCGGTGCAGAACGGATGGGCCGGGATCATCGTGCACGGGGTGATCCGCGACCGCGAGGCTCTGGCATCCCTCCCGCTCGGGGTCAAGGCGCTGGGGTCGAACCCGCGCAAGAGCGCGAAGGACGGTGTGGGCGAGGTCGACGTGCCGGTCACGATCGGCGGTGTCGTCTTCGCCCCGGGCCGGCACGTGTGGGCCGATGCCGACGGGGTGCTGGTCGAGCGCTGATCGGGTCTTGACGGAGCACTTCACTTTTGGAAGTATCACGGCCATGAGCCTCTTCCTCACCTGTCCGGTCGAGTCCGTCGCGCGCTCGACCGCCTTCTACACCGCCCTCGGCTGGACCCTCAACGCCGAGATGTCGGACCACAACGTCTCGTGCTTCGCCATCGCTCCGGAGCAGTACGTCATGCTCGGCAGCCGGGAGATGTACGCCGCCGTCGGCGGTACCGACGATCTCATCGGCGGACCCGACACGCCCTCCAAGATCACGGTGTCCTTCGACCTCGGCAGCCGCGAGGCGGTCGACGGGCTGGTCGAGCGTGCGGGCGCAGCCGGCGGGCGCATCGGCGACACCGACGACTATCCGTTCATGTACCAGCGTCAGTTCGACGACCCGGACGGATACCACTACTCGCCGTTCTGGATGAAGCCGGACGCCGAAGCGCCCGAGTGAGCGGCCTCGAAGCCGCCCTCGATGTCGTCGGTGCGCGCTGGGCGCTGCTCATCGTCGAGCGCTTGCTCGACGGCCCGCAGCGATACGGCGATCTGCAGCGCGACCTCGGCGTCGGCACGGCGATCCTGGCCGTGCGTCTGCGCGAGCTCGAAGAAGCCGGCGTGCTCGTCCGGCTCCCGCTGAAACACAACACCCGCGCCTACGCCCTGACCCCGCGCGGCGAGGCCTTGCGCGAGACGATCGTCGCGCTGGAGCGGTGGGGTGCTGCCCGGGCGCCAGATCACGTGATCTCGCCGAGATCACCCGACAGTGCGCGCCAGAACGGGTGATCTCGGCCACTTCGCGTGATCTGGCGGAAGAAGCAGCGGGATGCCGCGCGGTCCGGGCCGCGCAGAACCGGCATCGGACGGTGATGCCGGGGCGGAAACGTGCCCGCCCCCGCACCGCGATCGCGGATGCAGGGGCGGACGGATGCCGGGAGCCGGCGCGACTCAGGCGTCGAGCAGCAGCGTCTCGGCGAGCGGACGGCGCGTGCGCGGGGCGTTCTCGCGGGCGCGGACGGCCTCGTCTGCGGCATCCGGGTCGCCGAAGGCGCCCACGGCGATCACGGTCACGGGCGTGAAGCGGGCGTCGAGGTCGAACGACGCGCGCAGGCCGTCACCCGAGAAGCCACCCATCGTGTGGGTGGCGAGACCGCGGGCGTGGGCCTCGACGGTGAAGAACGCGGCGGCCTGACCGGCGTCGTAGGTCGCCCACGGCCGGGGGTTCCCATCGGCGTCGGCCGTCTCCGCCAGCACGACGACGAGCGCGCCGGCCGCCGGGGCCCAGCCCTGGTTGAAGCCGACGAGGGACTCGACGACGCGGGCGTGCGCGTCGGTGCCGCGGCGAGCGAGCAGGAAACGCCACGGCTGCGTGTTGTTCGCCGACGGCGACCAGCGGGCGGCTTCGAACGCAGCGCGCAGCGCTTCCTCGTCGATGGGGGTCTCGGCGTCGAAGACGCGGGTGCTCCAACGCTCGGCCAGAACGTCGAGGATCGGGACGTCGGTCTGAGCGGTGCGGTCGAGAACGTGGGACATGGGTACTCCTCAGGATGAGAACGAAGCCGGGGCGTCGTTGACCCGTCCCATCGAACGCCGATGCAGCCGCCGGTGTTCCCATATGACGGAGAAAGTCCTGTGGTAGCCCGTCCGGCCGTCCAGCCGCCTACGCCTCAACGGACCGTTCGAGATCCATCTGGGCGAAGACTTCCCTTGCGACTCGGAAGCTCTCCAACGCGGCTGGCACTCCGCAATAGATCGCGGCTTGCAGGAACACTTCCTTGATCTCTTCCCGAGTCACGCCGTTGTTGATCGCGCCCCGCACGTGGGTGGCGAGCTCATGCGAGCGGTTCAGAGCGGTGAGCATCGCGAGGTTGATCAGGCTACGGTGCGGGCGCGCGAGTCCGGGCCGGCTCCAGACGTCTCCCCAGCAGTACTGAGTGACGAGTTCCTGCATGTCCTGCGAGAAGTCATCGGCTTTCGCCAGTGCCGCATCGACGTAGTCGTCGCCCAGGACTGCCCGGCGGATGGCGAGGCCCTCTTCGAAGAGCTGGTGGTTCATGAGGGGTCCTTCTTGTCGGTCGAGCCGAGGGCGACGCCGTTGACGGCTTCGAGATAGTGCGCAATGTGCGATTGGTCGGCGGGTGCACCGTCGAAAGATGCGAGCGCCGCGCGGGCCACGCGCACCGCGCTGTCGGAGAGGGGTGTCGAGATCCCGACGCTTTCGGCCAATTGCTGGGCGGTGATGATGTCTTTCACCGTGAACTCGAGCGAGAAGCCGACGTTCCACTGGCGATCGAGGACGTGCGGCCCGATCTTGACCTCGGTCGCGTGGTTGCGACCCGTCGAGTGATTGATGACGTCCAGCATGACTCGCGGATCCAGGCCGAACTTCGCGCCGACGCTGAGGACCTCGACGGCCCCGATGATCCCGATGACCGACAGGAGGTTGTTGAGTGCCTTCAGCGCGTGAGCGGAGCCTACGGGCCCCGTCCTCGTGACGCTCGCCCCCAGGGCGGCGAGGAGCGGTTGCGCCTGATTCCACACCTCGTCGTCGGGGGCGCCGACCATGATCGCGAGTTCCCCGGTCGCTGCGCGCCTCGGTCCTCCCGACACGGGGGCATCGATGAATCGGATGCCGCCGGCCGCCAGATCATCGGCATGAGCGCGCGTCGCATCCGGTTGGGACGAACCCATGTCGATGACCAGGGCGCCCGGACTCAGACGCGAGGCGAGGGATCCCGCCTCGCGTCGTGTGCCGAGCACGGATGCGACGACGGTGCTGTTCGGCAGCATGAGGATGGTGATCCGGCTCGCGGCGATCTCCGCGTCGTCGGCCACCCGTGCGCCCGTGTCGGCGGCGACCCGGTCGGCGACCTCCCGTGAGGCATCGGAGACGCTCACGCGGTGGCCGGCCGAAACGAGGCGGGCGACCATCGGTGCGCCCATCGTTCCCAGGCCGATGAAGGTGACGTCCGTCATCAGTACACCGCCACGACCGTCTTCAGGTGCGAATAGTGGAGCATCGCTTCGATCCCCTTCTCTCGCCCGTACCCGCTGTTCTTGTGCCCGCCGAACGGCGTCTGCACCGCGCCCGTGGACCACGTGTTGATGAAGACCTGACCGGCTTCGATGCTGTCGGCCACGCGGAGTGCGCGCCCGATGTCACGCGTGAACACCCCAGCGATCAGGCCGAACTCCGAATCGTTGGCGATGCGGATGGCATCCGCTTCGTCGTCGAAGGGGATCGTCACCAGCACCGGCCCGAAGATCTCTTCTCGGGCGATCCGCGAGTCGGTGTCGACGTCGGCGTAGATGGTGGGCTTCACGTAGAACCCTCCGCCCAGAGCCGGATCGCCGCTCACGGATCCGCCGATGACCGCGGCGATGCCCTCGTCCTGAGCGATGTGGAAGTACTCCTGGACCTGTGCGAACTGCCCGCGCGTGATGAGGGGGCCGATGTCGTCGCCCTCGCGCAGTTCGCCGGCGATCGCGGCCACCTGTGCGACGAACTCGTCGTGGATGGATCGCTCGACGAGCAGCCGCGTTCCCGCGGAGCACACCTGGCCCGCGTTGGCGGCGAAGGCGCGGACAGCCTCCCGGGCCGCTTTCGGCAGATCGGCGTCGGCGAAGACGATGTTGGCGGACTTGCCGCCCAGCTCCAGAGTGAGGGGGATGACGCGTTCGGCCGCGATACGACCGATTGTGCGTCCGGTCTGCACAGAACCGGTGAAAGCGACCTTGCGAACGGCGGGGTGGCTGACGATCGCGGTTCCGACGACCGACCCGGAACCCAGCACCACGTTCAGCACGCCATCGGGGAGCCCGATCTCGGTGGCGAGGCGGCATAGCAGAATCGTCGTCTGCGATGACGTCTCGGCGGGCTTCAGGATCACGACGTTGCCGGTCACGAGAGCCGGGGCGACGGCGCGAGCCGCCTGATTCAGCGGCACGTTCCACGGGGTGATGATGCCGACGACGCCGTAGGGCTCCCGTCGGGTATAGATGTGCTGTCCCGGTTCGACGTCGAGGACGTCGCCGACGGGGATGTTCACCAGCCCGGAGTAGAACTCGAAATAGGCCGCGGAGTTCTCGACTTCGGCGAGGGCTGTTGCGCGCGGCTTGCCGGTGTCTTGGATCTCGAGATCGGCGAATTCGTCGGCGTGGGCGCGGATCGCATCTGCGATGCGGCGAAGGATTCGGCCCCGTTCGGGCGCCGAAAAGTACCGCCAGCCGGGGTAGGCGCGGGTAGCCGCTTTCGCGGCGGAGTCGACGTCTGCGGCGGTGCCGGCGGCGATCCGTACGGTGGAGCCACCGGTCGCAGGATTCGTGCCCACGGTGTATTCATCGGACTGCGGCCGGTGGGGCGCCCCGTCGATCCAGTGGTCGAGAGGTTCGGGTGTAGCCGTGTTCATATCGATTCCCCTCAGTCGGTGATGGTGATGACGGCGCGAGTGACCTCGCGGTTGAGGGACTTCTCCAGCGCCACCTGGATGTCGGCGAACGAGAACTCGGCGTCGACGAGTTCTTCCAGGGGGTACTTGTCCCGTGTTCGGCCAGGAACGTCAGCGCCTTCCAGAGATAGCGGGCCTCGTAGCGGTCGACGTGCCGGATGGTGAGAGCCTTCCGTGTGACGTAGCCGGGGTCGAACGGCACCGTGGCCCCGGGGGAGAGGTTCCCCATGACGAGGTAGCGGCCGCCTCGTCGCACGAGTCGAAGTCCTTCGGCGAACGCTGCGGGAACCCCGGCCACCTCCACACCCACGTCGGCTCCGCGACCGTTGGTGAGCTCCAAGACGGCTCTCTCCCGATCTTCGAGTTCGGGCAGTTCGTTGATGTCGATGACGTGGTCGGCGCCGAATGCGCGGGCCTGTGCGAGACGGGCAGCCACCCCGTCGACGACCAGCACGCGCGCTCCTCGTTCCTTCGCGACGGCGATCGCATAGAGACCCAGACCCCCCGCGCCCTGGATGAGAACGGTCTCGTCCTGCTGCAGCGCGATCTGGTCGATCCCGTAGAAGACCTGACTCAGTGCGCAGTTGGCCCCCGCCGCGACGGCGTCGGGGATCTCGTCCGGAACCTTGTACACGTTCTGCAGGGGGTGGATGTAGTAGTGCGTCGCGAATGCGGCGTGGAAGTGGGGAGCTTCCTCAGGCTGGCGTCCGAAGAACTCGTACGCGTTGTCGCAGAGGTTGTATTGACCGCCCACGCACTGGGGGCACCGCTGGCAGGTCTGGAAATAGGTGCAGACGATGCGGTCGCCGACGGCCAGCGGGACGCCTCGGTTGTCGGTGGTTCGGCGATCACCGAATGCCAGGACGCGCAGAACCATCTCGTGGCCCAGTCCGCCCCGCTTCTTCACGGGGTGCTTTCCGTTCCAGATGTGCAACTCAGAGCCGCACACGTTCGCGCGCAGGACCTCCACGAGGATGCCGTCGGGCTCGAGCTCGGGGAGGGGGTATTCGGCATAAGCGAGTACGCGGGGTTCGCTCATATAGGCCAAGCGGCCGGTGACGGGTGTGTCTGCTCGCGCTTCCACGGGCTATCTCCCTTGATAGTGATGGTGACAGCGCTACGTTAGCGAATGACGGATTGTCCGTCAATCCGTCGGCGCCTTCCTTTCGGACGGTGCCGCACATAAGATCGCTCTATGAGAGGACTGAGCTCCGGTGTCCAGGCCCACTGATCTGAGACTTGCCCGCGAGGAGACGTCGTTACGTTCTCTCCTGGTCAACCGCTTGCGCGACCTCATTCTGGACGGCGATCTCACGCCCGGGCAGAAGCTGGTCGAGCGCGACCTGACCGAGGCGTTCGGCGTGAGTCGTTCTCTCTTGCGAGAGGCTTTGCAGCAATTGCAGGCCGAAGGCCTCATCGTCAACGTGCTGCACCGTGGCCCGTCGGTCGCTGTCATCACTGAGCACGAGGCGCGGGAGATTTACGCTGTTCGCGCGTTGTTGGAGAGCCGTGCCGGACGCGACTTCGTCGAGAACGCCACGGACGATGATGTCGATGCGCTCGCCGCGGCGGTCGATGCGCTGCGGGATCCGGGTGTCCAGGACGACCCCCATCGCCAACTGGTCGTGAAGAACGAGTTCTACGCAGCACTGCTCGCCGGCGGGGGGAACGCGACCATCGCTCAGCTGCTCAAGCAGTTGAACAATCGCGTCACGATGCTCCGCCGGGTGTCGTTGTCCCAGCCGGGGAGGCTGGTGCAGACGACGCAGGAACTCGAAGAGATCGTCGACGCGGCGCGTCGCCGCGACGGCGACCTGATCGCGAAACTCCTCTCGGACCACGTCGATCGAGCGGCGGCGCTCGCGCTGGCGAACTACGACCTCGGCGACGCCGCGAGCTGACGTCTCGAGACCCCGCATCGACCAGCGGGGCGCGCTGCGCGGTCCGCGGGCGCCCTTTCGTCGCGTTCGGGAGAGGCCAGTGCTTGCCCTCATCTTTGTCCTACAATATGTTTGTCGTATACGACTTGAGAAAGGCACAGTGACGTGACCGATGAGATGAAAGTCCACATTCTCCGCACCGGAACCCTGCAGGGCGAGTTGGCCTGGCTGCTGCTGAAGTCGGGCACCACCTTGATGGACAAGAACCATCGCCACGAGCCCCGTGTGTGGGCGAACATGCCTACTCATGCCGTCCTCATCGAGCATCCCGAGGGGCGGATCCTGTGGGACACGGGTGTGCCCCGCAACTGGGAGACGCAGTGGGAGCCCGCCGGTTTCCAGGACTACTTCCCGGTCGCCGAGGATGTCGACGCCCCCGAGGGCTGGTTGGACTCCGGCCTGGCGTCGCTGGAGCTCACGCCCGAGGACATCGATGTACTGGTCCTGTCGCACCTTCACTACGACCACGTCGGCAACGCCAGGATGTTCGACAACGGCAAGACGCGCATCATCGCGAACAACGATGAGATCGCCGGCGTGAAGACACTGAGCGGGATCGTGAACGGCGCTCATCTGATGAGCGAGTTCGAGGGCCTCCCCATCCACGGCACACCGGGCGACGAAGAACTGGTGCCGGGCGTCCATCTCATCAACACCCCCGGGCACACGTGGGGAACGATGTCCTTGCAGATCGACCTGCCCAACGACGGTACGAAGATCTTCACCTCTGACGCGCTGTACCTCTCCGAAAGCTACGGCCCGCCGGCCGTGGGGGCGGCAATCGTATGGGACAACGTCAAGTGGCTCGAGTCGGTGGAGAAGATCAGATCGATCGCGGATCGGACCGGCGCCGAGTTGATCTTCGGTCATGACGACCACCAGCTTCCCTCTCTTCGCACGGCGCCGAACGGCTATTACAGCTAATGCTCTACGACTATCGCTGCCCTCCCTGCGGGGAACGTTTCGAGTTGCGCGTCCCCTCGATGAACTCCGCGACCCCGCTGTGCCCCTCCTGCGGGAGCGACACCCTGGTCAAGCTCGTCAGCGGCGTGCGAATCGGTGGCGCTGCTGCCGCAGGTCCCGCTCGCAGCCAGATGCCGCGCAGTTGGCAGGCCACTCGCGGTGGCGACAGGGATGTGGTGCGCGGGTGGCGAGACGCCGCGGTGCGGCGCGAGAGGCTCGAAGAGCGTCATCCTGAACTCGCGCCGGATCGTCGGCCCGTCCTCGCGCACGAGGGGCGCTTTGCGGACAGGCCGTTACGGGCCGGTGACCCTTGGCCGTCGATGACGGCGCCGGGCTCGGCCGAAGCCTGACGCGAGAGTCGGCCGAAAGAGGACACCCACGCGGCGGGATGCCGGCGGGGTGTCCTCTTCTCATATCGGGCCTCACGCCCCCGCGGCGCGCGTCATGGCGAGAGCGAAGGCGTCCAGGCCGGCGGTTCCGGAGTCGACGAGGATGTCGACCCCGGTCACCGAGGCGGCCGCGTCGCTCGCGAGGAACGCGCAGACCTCGGCGACGTCGCGACCTCGCCCGATGCGACGCAGAGGTAGCTCCGCGGAGACGAGGTCGAGGAACTGATCGAGGTCCATTCCCGCGCGCGCGGCGCCCTCGCGGGCCTCACCCAGGAGCATCGGCGTCGCGGTGGGGCCGGGGCTGACGCTGTTGGCGCGGATGCCGTGGCGGCCATAGTCTGCCGCGAGCTGCCGGGTGAACGCGACCAGCGCGGCTTTCGAGGCGCTGTAGGCGGCGGTCTCGGGGAGTGACCGGTGTGCGGCCAGCGACGCCACATTCACGATGGAACCGCGACCCCGTCGGACCATGCCGCGAAGCGCGTGACGGGCCATGAGGAAGGGGCCCGTCACGTTGACGGCGAAGACGCGGTTCCACTCTCCGAGGGTCATCTCGGTGGTGGCGCGAACGAGGCTGACTCCCGCGGTGTTGATCAGGATGTCAGCGGCACCGCCACCGAACTCCTCCGCCGTCTGCACGGCCTGCGCGCAACTGTCTTCGTCGGTCACGTCCGCGACGCACGTGACGGCGAGGGGCCCGATCTCTCTCGCTACGGTCGCGAGAGCATCCGCGGACACGTCGACCAGGCACACGCGGACGCCCGACTCCGCCAGGCGATGGGCGACCGCGGCTCCAATGCCCGATGCGCCGCCCGTCACGATGGCCGTCGAGTGGTCCGCGCGGGCCTCGATGTCGGTGTGCGCCATCAGAGCGCCGCGCAGATCGCGAGGTCCGACAGCCGCTGGCAGCGCAGGTAGTTGTCGCTCTCCTCCATCGACCCTGCGGTGAGCAGCACGAAGGTCACATCGCGCTCAGGATCGACCCAGAACACCGTGGATCCGGCACCGTGGTTGCCGAACGTCCGCGCCGATGTCAGCGTGCCGAGCATGGAGGGTGCTGCGCCGAGGCCCGACAGCTGGAACCCGTATCCGAGGTTCGCCGGAGCCCACGGCCATCCGCGCTTCTTCGCCATCCCCAGATAGAGGTTGTTGGGGTCGTCGCCGGTCTGCACGCGGGTCGCCACGTCGATGATGGCGGGGGACACCAGTTGTTCGCCGCTCTCCGTCTTGCCGCGCCGGCGGTAGACCTCCGCCAGTCGGAAGATGTCCCGCGCCGTCGTGACGGACCCGACCCACGGCATCTCCGCGTCCCCGGAGATCACGTCGTTCAGAACCTCGAGATCGTGAGCCGTGAGCCACCCCTCATTGCCGAACATCGCCCTGATCGGAACGACACGTTCTGCGAGACGCTCGGGGAGACCGAAAGCCGTGTCGACCATGCCGATCGGATCCAGCACTTCGCGCGCCATCATCTGCGAGAAGGAGGTGTCCCCGTGCACGCGGCGCACCATTTCGCCGAGCAGGGCATGGTTCAGGGTCGGGGAGTAGTCCACGGTCGTACCGGGCTCGCCCGCGAGGGGCATCTCGCAGATCTTCTCGATCACGGCCGAGAGGTCGCCCAGCTGCGCGTAGGGGAGGGGCTCGGGAGTGCCGTTCATCCCCGACCGGTGGCTCAGGAGGTGCGCCACCGTGACGGTCTCCTTGCCCCGTGCGAGGAATCGATCTGATCCGATGTACTCGGGGATGACATCCACCACCCGGGTGTTCAGAGTGAGGAGCCCGGCATCGATCGCGCGGTAGACGGCGGTGTTCGTGAGGGCTTTGGTGACCGACAGCACGCGGAAGACGTCGTCCAGGGCGGCGCTTCGTTGCGTGGACGCATCCGTCGACCCGATCGCAGCCTCGAGGACCACGTCTCCGTGGCGTGCGACGATCACGGTCGCGCCGTGGTACTCCCCGGCCTCGATGTCCTGCTCGATCGTCGAGCGGAGTCGAGCCAGCTGAGGGGTCGACATCCCGCTCTTCTCGGCGCGGCCGATCTCGGCTGCGGCAGCGGTGGGCGTTGCGGTGGTGGACGACATTGTCTGTTCCTTCGTGTGGTGATGAGTGGCGGATGACGAGGGGGCGCGGGGAGGGGTCAGCTCTCGGG
>NZ_VBUM01000019.1 GCF_005774735.1 Microbacterium sp. 5K110
GCCCCTCTCATCCCCCCACCCCTCCAGGAGTTCCCACCGTGACCACTGAGACGCGCGTCCTTTCCGGGCGCTACCGCGTCGACGACCTCATCGGTCGCGGCGGTATGGCCAGCGTCTACCGTGGCTACGATCAGACGCTCGGGCGCACGGTGGCGATCAAGATCCTGAAGGCCGACCTCGCCGGCGACGCCGCGTTCCGGACGCGGTTCCGTCTCGAGGCCCAGGCCGCCTCCCGCATGGCCCACCCCACGATCGTCCGGGTCTTCGATGCGGGAGAAGACGTCGAGGTCGGTGCCGACGGGCACGAGCACCCGGTGCCGTACATCGTGATGGAGCTGGTCCACGGCAAGCTGCTGAAGGACGTCATCGCCGCCGGGCCCGTGCCCATCGACGAGTCCCTGCGCTACGTCGACGGCATCCTGGAGGCCCTGGAGTACTCGCATCGGGCCGGCGTCGTGCACCGCGACATCAAGCCGGGCAACGTCATGATCACCGATTCGGGACGCATCAAGGTGATGGACTTCGGCATCGCGCGCGCGGTGTCGGACTCCTCCTCCACCGTCGCCGAGACGACGGCGATCGTCGGGACCGCCGCGTACTTCTCCCCCGAGCAGGCGAAGGGCGAGTCGGTCGACGCACGAGCCGATCTGTACTCCACCGGAGTCGTGCTGTACGAGCTCCTCACCGGCCGCCCGCCGTTCCGTGGCGACACCCCCGTCGCCGTGGCCTACCAGCACGTCAGTGAGGCGCCGGTTCCGCCCAGCGACCTCAACGAGTCGGTGCCGCGTGCGCTCGACGCCGTCGTACTCCGCGCCCTCGCGAAGGATCCGTTCCAGCGTCCCCAGGACGCGGCCGGTTTCCGCGAAGACCTGGATGCCACGGTCGAGGGCAAGGAGCCGACCAAGCGCCAGATGTCGGCGCTGTCGAACGAGCTGTACGGACCCAACCCGCGCCAGGCGGCCGAGACGGCGCGATCGTTGCGTCAGCTCAGCACCGACACGACGATGCGGCGCACCCAGCCCGGCCCTCCGGTTGCCTGGATCTGGGCGGGTGTGGCGGTCCTGGCCGTGCTGCTGGTCTCGGTGCTGCTGTGGGTGGTGCAGATCCAGCCGTCCAACGATGTGCCCTCCGCCGGACGCACGATCCCCGACGTCGTCGACATGTCGTACGACCGCGCCGTGGAGACGCTCGAGAAGGAAGACCTGTTCGCCAAACGTGTCGATGAGTCCAACGGCTCCATCGCCGCCGGTAACGTCATCCGGACGACGCCGAGTGCCGATACGTCGGTGGCGGCAGGCCAGCAGGTGACGGTGTACGTGTCCTCGGGGGCCGACACCGCCACCGTGCCCACCCTCGAGGGCATCACCGAGTCCGAGGCGCGTGCCGCCCTGGAATCGGCGGGACTCTCGCTCGGTCTCGTGCAGCGCAAACCGGATCCGGCGCTGGCCTCGGGCGTCGTGATGTCGGCGAGCGTGGCATCCGAGACCGAGGTGGCCAAGGGCACGACGGTGAACCTCGTGGTCGCCAGCGGCACCGTGGTGATCGTCAACTACAAGGACTATCCCGTCGACGTTGCCAAGCGCGAGCTCGAGTCGACGGAGAAGCAGCTGACCGTGCGCACCCAGGAGGACCCGGGATGCCGCGCCACGACGCCGTCGCTCGTCACCACGCAGTCGCTTGCTCCGGGCGAGGTGCCCGTGCACAGCGAGATCACGCTGACCTACTGCACCGGCTCCTGATTCCGGCGGGGGTGGAGGCGGCGCCCCGTCTCCGCCGCCCCGCGCAGCCCGGCATCCTCGAGCCACGTCCCCAGCAGCGTGTGACCACCGTCGGTGAGCACGCTCTCGGGGTGGAACTGCACGCCCGTCAAGGGCGCCGTGCGATGCGCGAGGCCCATGATGACACCGGATTCACTGCGGGCGGTCACGGCCAGATCGTCCGGAACGGTGTCGGGGTCGACGGCGAGCGAGTGATAGCGCGTGGCCTCGAACCCGTCGGCCAGACCCGCGAACACCCCGTTCCCGTCGTGGTGGATCCGGCTGGTGATCCCGTGCAGCAGTTCGGGTGCGCGCGACACGCGTGCACCGAACGCGACCGCGAGGGCCTGGTGCCCGAGACACACGCCGAGGAGAGGGATGCCACGCGCGTGCGCCTCGAGGATCACATCGACCGAAGCGCCGGCATCCCGGGGGTGGCCGGGTCCGGGTGAGACCAGGATCGCGTCAGCGCTCCCCACCTCGGTCGCGGGATCGAGTCCGACGGCCGGTCGTAGAGCGACCTCGGCCCCCAGGTCGGTGAGATAGCCGGCGAGGATGTGGACGAAGCTGTCGCGGTTGTCGACGACGACCACCCGGAAGCTCACTCGACCGTGACCTCCTGTGGATAGACGATGTCACTCACCCACGGGAAGACGTAGAAGAAGAGCCCGTAGAGCACCGCCGCGGCCAGCACGAGCACGATCAGCAGGCGCACCCACCAGGGTCCGGGGAGAATGCGCCAGAGGGCTCCGTACATCAGGCTGCTCCCTCGGTGAGTGACGCGGGCGGTCCATCCGCGCGAGGAGTGAACGAGTCGAAGACGCCGTACGCGATGGCGCGCTCCGAGAAGCCGTATCGCGGGCTGCATGTGGTCATCGTGATCACCTTGTCAGTGGCAAGGACTTCCGGTGCCTGCGGAACCGGCAGCAGGACCTGCACTCCGTCGGGACGCACGTACTCGAGGTTGCGGAAGCGGTACGTGTACCAGCCGTCGGGCGTCTCCACGACGACGGAGTCGCCGACGCGAAGGGAGGGGAGGTCGGCGAACGGAGCCCCGTGACTGCCGCGGTGGCCCGCGATCGCGAAGTTCCCCGTCTGACCGGGCATGGCCGTGTCGGGGTAGTGGCCGATTCCGATGGGATCGAGGGTGACCGCCGCGCTGACCCCGCCGGCGAGCTTGAACTGGTAATCGGGTCCGAGCCGCGGAATGCGCAGAACGCCGAAGACCTCGCCGTTCCCGGGCTGCGCAAGGGCAGGGGGCTCCTCGGGGCCGGGGGCATCGGCATCCGGAGTGGGAGCGGGCGTCGCCGGGGCGGACGCCCATTCCTGCGTCAGCGAGTCGGCCTCGCTCTTGAACTTCGCACCGATGATGGCGTCGCCGATCCACAGTTGCCACGCGACGAACAACAGCACGAGGACCCCGGCGGTGAGCAGCAGATCGCCGAGCACCCCCAGCACCGTGACACGACGCCGGCGCGGCGGACGCCGGCGAGAGCCGCGTCGTGTGAGGGGCTGGTCAGCGGTGGACACGAGCCGAGTCTAGTTCCGCGGGTGGAGCACGACCGGCCCGTTAGACTGACCGGCATGGCACGTACTGGCAACGGCGAAGACCCGATCGCTGAGCGCAACGAGAGCGGATCCACGCCCAACCCGGTGTGGTTCCTGCCGATCATGATCGGCCTCATGCTCATCGGCTTGGTATGGGTCCTCGTCTTCTACCTGAGCAACTCGCAGTTCCCCATCCCCGGTATCGGGGCGTGGAACCTCGTGATCGGTTTCGGAATCGCCTTCGTCGGCTTCCTGATGACCACGCGCTGGCGCTGAGATCACCCGACTTACACTCGTGTAATTCATCCCCACCTGTGGATGAACCTGTGGATAACTCTTAGTAGTAGACCAGGGCCGGGATCGCCAGAAGCGCGAACAGTGCGACGGTGAGCACCACGAGCAAGCCGATCTGCACCGACCGCTGGCGAGCGAGTCGCGTGCGAGCGTAGATCAGCCCGACCAGCGCTCCCACGACCAGTCCGCCGAGGTGCGCCTGCCACGAGACGCCCACGTTGTTGAGCGCGGCGATGAAGTTGCCGGTAGCGAGCGACGTGACGAGGGCGACGACGAACGGCCAGGCGAAGTTGATCCCGATGAGGATCGCGATGACCCGGATGTCGGCTCCGATGTGGCGGCCGATCACGAGCAGCGCACCGAAGAGCGCGAAGATCGCTCCCGAGGCGCCGACCACGAACGTGGACGGTGCGAGCAGCGCCACGGCGACGGACCCGCCCAGCGCTCCCAGAACATAAAGCGCGACGAACCGCCAGCGTCCGAGCAGCGGCTCGAGGTTTCGGCCGATCAACCACAACACCAGCATGTTCAGGCCGACGTGGAAGAACCCCGAGTGCACGAGGGCGGCGGTGAGAAGCCGCCAGGGCTCGATGGGCCCGAACTGGGGGACCAGATAGAGCGCGGAGAACCCCAGCGCGTTCGTGAGGATGCCCCCGACGCCCGGGATCAGCCCGATGATGTAGGCCAGGCCCGTGATCGCGATGATGGCCAGCGTCGCCGTGGGGCGACCCGAGGCCACGACCGCGACCGGCCGCGATCGCGACCATCGCCGCTGGGCCTTCTTCTGGGCCGGGGTCTCGGAGGCCCGCTGCTGGGCCAGGCACTCCGGGCAGATGACACCGACGGCAGCGGGTGTCCGACAGTCAGGGCAAACCGTGCGCAGACACCGCTGGCAGAGGACGAAGCTCTGCCGGTCGGGATGCCGGTAACAGAAGTTATCGCCGTTGCGACGGAACTCCTCGGTCGTAGACACCCGCCGCCGCCCGAGGGTCAGACGGCGACGATGTCGACCGACTCGAGCACGACCGGCTCGATGGGACGGTCGCCGGCGGCCGTGGGAACCTTGCTGAGAGCGTCGACGACCTTCTTGGAGGCGTCATCGGCGACCTCGCCGAAGATCGTGTGCTTGCCCTGCAGCCAGGGAGTCGGGTCGGTGGTGATGAAGAACTGCGAGCCGTTCGTGCCCTCGGGCTGACCGGTGATCGCGTTGCGACGCAGGCCCGCGTTCGCCATCGCGAGCTTGTAGGGCGCCGAGAAGTCGAGCTCGGGGTGGATCTCGTCGTTGAACGTGTAGCCGGGACCGCCGACGCCCTGGCCGAGCGGGTCGCCACCCTGGATCATGAAGCCGGGGATGATGCGGTGGAACACGACGTTCGAGTAGAGCGGACCCTCACCCTTGGCGCCGGTGGCGGGGTTGGTCCATTCCTGGGACCCGTCGGCGAGGCCGACGAAGTTGCGGACGGTCCGGGGAGCGTGGTCGCCGAACAGGTTGACGACGATGTCGCCGTGGTTGGTGTGCAGGGTCGCGACGGCGGTGTGGGAAGCCATAGGTACATTCTCTCAGAGTTATCTGCAAGGGTCGGCGGACGGAGAGCCCTGTTCTGGCAAGATGAAGGGCGTACATCCCATCGACAGGGAGGATGAAGCCGTGGGCCTCAGCCGCAAGAGCAAGAAGGAACTGCGCAAGCTCCAGAAACACGCCGCGAAGGTGTGGGAGTCCCAGCAGGTTCTGCTGGGCGAGAGCGGAAAGGTGGCCCGCGAAGCCGGTCGCCAGCTCGGTCGCTTCAGCCGTGAAGACCTCGTTCCCACCGTCCAGGACGGATACGAGAAGTACGCTGCGCCGTACGTCGACAAGAGCGTGACCTCCGCCAACCGCTTCCTCAGCGGCAAGGTGATCCCCGCAGCGGGTGCCGTCGTCGGTGGAGCGATGTCGGTCTGGGATGCCGCGGGCGACACCCGCGACCGCCTGGCCAAGGGGCGCGGGTTCGAACTCGACACGCACAAGTACGCCAAGCGCGCCGAGAAATACGGCAAGAAGGCCAGCAAGAAGCTCGCCGCCAAGCTCCCGAAGCAGAACGACGGCATCGGTGCCGGTGGCGTCATCGCCATCCTCCTCGGCGTCGCCGCTGCCGTGGGCGTCGCGTACGCCGCCTGGCAGACCCTGCGCGCCGACGACGAGCTGTGGGTGGCCGACGACCCGCTCCGCGCTCCCGACGCGTGAGCGATCCCACCATCAGAGTCCGAGAGGCCGCGCGCGAGCGCGGCCTCTCTGTCGATGTGCGGGAGCGCCCCGCCGCGGCCTCGCTCGACGACGCGGCGGCCCTGCTCGGCATCCGTCCCGACGACATCGTCAAGACGCTCGTCGTGAAGCGTTCCGACGACACGTTCCTCTTCGCCCTCGTGCCCGGTGACCGCGTCATCTCGTGGCCGAAGCTACGGGCGGTGGTCGGCGTCAACAAGCTGCGGCTCCCCGAGCCCGAGCTGGCCCTGGCCGCCACCGGGTACGAGCGCGGCACGATCGTCCCCATCGGCAGCTCGACGGACTGGCCCGTGTATGCCGACGAGAGCATCGTCGGACGCCGCATCGCGATGGGCGCCGGCGCACACGGCTACAGCCTCTTCGTCGACGCCGACGAACTCATCCGGGCCTACGACGCGACCGTGGCCGACATCACCTCGACCCGGGACTGAGCTTCCTCAGGTTCGCTGCAGCCCCGCCATCTTGAAGGCGATGTCCACCAGCTGGACGCGACGCAGTTTGCGCACGGCCGTGAGCGAGAACCACTCCGCTCGATCGGTCGACCCGTCGACCTCGTTGCGGAGGCGTCCGCCGACGACATGGGCGCGGTAGACGATACGGAGGGCGTGCAACGGCCCGCTCCGGTCGTCGGAGAGGCGCGCCTCGGCCGGGATCACCCGCGAGTGGATGCCGAGAAGCTCGTCGACCATGACACGGAATCCGGTCTCTTCGCGCACCTCACGGCGCACCGCGCGCTCCGGGTCCTCGCCCGCCTCCAGGCCACCGCCGGGCAGGGTCCAGGCGGCGCGACGCCCCTCGACCCAGTGGGCGAGCAGGACACGGTCGTCGGCGTCGGTGACGACGGCGTAGGCGGCGACTCGCATGTCCATTGCGATCACCCTAGCCGCGCCGACTGCGACGCCGTGGGCCGAAAAGCGAAAGAATCGGCCGAGGCCGACTCTTCGGGGAGAAATTGTGGAGCCTAGGAGATTCGAACTCCTGACATCCTGCTTGCAAAGCAGGCGCTCTACCAGCTGAGCTAAGGCCCCGGGAAGGGAACGGGTGGGGCTACCAGGACTTGAACCTGGGACCTCTTCATTATCAGTGAAGCGCTCTAACCGCCTGAGCTATAGCCCCGTCTCGCTGACGTAACGTCGTCAACCTCGAAGACTTTACCTGAATCCCGAGGTTTTTCCGAATCGGCGTCAGTTGGAGGTGAAGCCCACGAGCAAGCCGCCCGTGACCTTGACCGCGAGGTTGTAGATGCCGGCGACGACGGCGCCCATCACGGTCACGACGATGAGGTTGAGGATCGCCACGATCGCGGCGAACGCCATCACCTGCGGCAGTCCGACGTACTGCGACAGCGTCGCGCTGCCGTCCGTGAAGCTCGCGAAGAACTCGTCGGCCTTGACGATGAGTCCGGTCGCGCTCACGACGAGGTAGATCAGGAAATACGACACGACCGTGACCACGGCGATTGCCACAGCAGCCAGGAACGACAGCTTCACGGCCGACCAGAAGTCGATGTACACCAGGCGCAGGCGCACCTGCTTCGCGGAGGTCTTGTGCGTCGACTTCTTGGCCAGCTTGTCGGCTACCGTGCTCATGCGTCAGTACTTTCCTCGGGGGTCTCGGAAGAGGAGGCGGTCTCGGCGGCGTCGTCTGCTGCCGGATCGGTTGTCGTCTCCGTCGTCTCGGCCAGGTTCCGCTCGCTGTTCCTCGCGATCGCGATGATGCGGTCATCGCCTCCGGCGCGAGCGAACACGACGCCCATGGTGTCGCGTCCCTTAGCGGGCACCTCGGCCACGGAGGAGCGTACCACCTTGCCGCTGGCAAGAACCACAAGGACCTCATCACCCTCGGAGACCATCATTCCGCCCGCGAGAACACCGCGATCCTCGGTCAGACGGGCCACCTTGATGCCCAGTCCACCACGGTTCTGCATGCGGTATTCGGTGACGGACGTGCGCTTGGCGTACCCGCCCTCGGTCACGATGAAGACGAACTCGTCGTCCTTGGCAACGGATGCCGAGAGCAAGCTGTCGCCGGCACGGAAGTCCATGCCCTTCACACCCGACGTCGACCGGCCCATCGGGCGCAGCGCGCTGTCGGTGGCCGAGAAGCGCAGGGACATGCCGAGGCGGCTGATGAGGAGGATGTCGTCGCCCTCGTCCACCAGCAGAGCGCTCACGAGCTCGTCCGCGGCACCGGGCTCGGTGTCGTCACCGTCGTCCGAGGCCTGACCGCGCAGCTTGATCGCGATGACACCGCCCTGACGGTTGGTGTCGTACTCGGTGAGGCGCGTCTTCTTCACCAGTCCCGCACGCGTGGCCAGGACGAGGTACGTCGCGACGGTGTAGTCGCGGATGTCGAGGATCTGGGCGATCTCTTCGTCCGGCTGCAGCGCGAGGAGGTTCGCGACGTGCTGGCCCTTGGCATCCCGACCCGCCTCGGGGACCTCATAGGCCTTCGAGCGGTAGACGCGACCCTTGTTCGTGAAGAACAACAGCCAGTGGTGCGTCGTCGTGACGAAGAAGTGCTCGACGACGTCGTCGGCGCGCAGCTGCGCACCCTTCACGCCCTTGCCGCCGCGGTGCTGCGAACGGTAGTTGTCGCTGCGCGTGCGCTTGATGTAGCCGTCGCGGGTGACCGTGATGACCATCTCTTCTTCGGCGATGAGGTCTTCGATCGACACGTCGCCGTCGAAGCCGTGCAGGATCTCGGTGCGCCGGTCGTCGCCGAAGCGGTCGACGATCGCCGTGAGCTCGTCGCGGATGATCGTGCGCTGGCGGCCGGGGGTGGCGAGGATGTCGTTGTAGTCGGCGATGCGGGCTTCGAGCTCCTGCGCCTCGTCGACGATCTTCTGCCGCTCGAGGGCCGCCAGGCGACGCAGCTGCATGTCGAGGATGGCCTGCGCCTGGATGTCGTCGATGTCGAGGAGCTTCTGCAGGCCCTCATTGGCATCCTGGGCCGTCGGCGAGCGACGGATGAGGGCGATGACCTCGTCGAGGGCGTCGAGCGCCTTGAGGTATCCGCGCAGGATGTGCATGCGCTCTTCGGCCTTGCGCAGACGGTAGCGCGTACGCCGGACGATGACCTCGACCTGGTGGTCGATCCACAGGCTGATGAAGCCGTCGAGCGAGAGCGTGCGCGGCACACCGTCGACGATGGCCAGCATGTTGGCGCCGAAGTTCTCCTGCAGCTGCGTGTGCTTGTACAGGTTGTTCAGGACGACCTTGGCGACCGCGTCGCGCTTGAGCACGATGACGAGGCGCTGGCCGGTGCGGCCCGAGGTCTCGTCACGGATGTCGGCGATGCCGGTGATCTTGCCCTCACGGGCGAGATCACCGATCTTCACCGCGACGTTGTCGGGGTTGACCTGGTACGGCAGCTCGGTGATCACGAGGCACGTGCGGCCCTGGATCTCTTCGATGTTGACCACGGCCCGCATCGTGATGGATCCACGACCGGTCCGGTAGGCCTCCTTGATGCCCCGCGTGCCGAGGATCTGGGCGTGGGTCGGAAAGTCGGGCCCGGGGATGCGCTCCATGAGCGCCTCGAGCAGCTCTTCGCGGGTGGCATCCGGGTTCTCGAGGGCCCACAGGGCGCCGGCGGAGACCTCGCGCAGGTTGTGCGGCGGGATGTTGGTCGCCATACCGACCGCGATACCGACGGAGCCGTTGACGAGGAGGTTCGGGAAGCGCGACGG
The DNA here is from genome assembly GCF_005774735.1 of Microbacterium sp. 5K110. Classification (GTDB taxonomy): domain Bacteria; phylum Actinomycetota; class Actinomycetes; order Actinomycetales; family Microbacteriaceae; genus Microbacterium. The sequence goes on from NZ_VBUM01000019.1 coordinate 9,551, forward strand.
CAGGACCGTGGGCTCCTGCGTCTGGCCGTCGTAGTTGTCCTCGAAGTCGACGGTCTCTTCTTCGATGTCGCGCACCATCTCGAGCGCGAGGGGAGCCATCTTCGTCTCGGTGTACCGCGGGGCGGCGGCGCCCTGGTTGCCGGGCGAACCGAAGTTGCCCTGGCCGAGAGCCAACGGGTAGCGCAGCGACCACGGCTGCACAAGACGCACGAGGGCGTCGTAGATCGGGGCGTCACCGTGCGGGTGGTAGTGCCCCATGACCTCGCCGACGACGCGCGCGCACTTCGAGAACGACTTGTCGGGGCGGAAGCCGCCGTCGTACATGCCGTAGATCACTCGGCGGTGGACGGGCTTGAGTCCGTCGCGCACGTCGGGCAGCGCGCGCCCGACGATGACGCTCATCGCGTAGTCGAGGTAGCTCCGCTGCATCTCGAGCTGGAGGTCGACCTGGTCGATCTTGCCGTGGTTGTGTGCGGCGTCCTCGCGCGCGTCGGCGGGCTCGGGAGTGGTGTCGTCAGCCATGGATTCTCAGTTTCGTATCGAGTCGACCGGATCAGATGTCGAGGAAGCGGACGTCTTTGGCGTTGCGCTGGATGAAGCTGCGACGCGACTCGACGTCTTCGCCCATGAGGACCGAGAAGATCTCGTCGGCCGCGGCCGCGTCGTCGATCGTGACCTGCTTGAGCGTGCGGGTCTCGGGGTCCATCGTGGTCTCCCACAGTTCGTGGTCGTTCATCTCGCCGAGACCCTTGTAGCGCTGGATGCCATTGTCTTTGGGGATACGACGGCCCGAGGCCTGCCCATCGACCAGCATCGCGTCGCGCTCCCGGTCGCTGTAGGCGTACTCGTGGGGGTGGTTCGACCACTTCAAGCGGTACAGCGGCGGCTGCGCGAGGTAGACGTACCCGGCCTCGATGAGTCCGCGCATGTAGCGGAACAGCAGCGTCAGCAGCAGCGTCGTGATGTGCTGGCCGTCGACGTCGGCATCGGCCATCAGCACGATCTTGTGATACCGCGCCTTGGCCATGTCGAAGTCCTCGCCGATGCCCGTGCCGAAGGCCTGGATCATCGCCTGGACTTCTTTGTTGCCCAGGGCGCGGTCGAGACGCGCGCGCTCGACGTTGAGGATCTTGCCGCGCAGCGCCAGGATCGCCTGCGTGTGCGGATCGCGTCCCTGCACCGCGGAACCGCCGGCGGAGTCACCCTCGACGAGGAAGATCTCGCTGATCGAGGGGTCCTTCGACGTGCAGTCCTTGAGCTTGTCGGGCATCGCGGCGGACTCGAACACGCTCTTGCGACGAGCGGTCTCGCGCGCCTTGCGGGCGGCCAGGCGGGCCGTCGCGGCGTCGATCGCCTTGCGGATGATGTTCTTCGCCTGGCCCGGGTTGCGGTCGAACCAGTCGCCCAGCTTGTCTCCGACGACCTTCTGCACGAACGCGCGGGCCTCGGTGTTGCCCAGCTTGGTCTTGGTCTGGCCCTCGAACTGCGGCTCCGACAGCTTGACCGAGATGACGGCCGTGAGCCCCTCGCGGATGTCCTCGCCCGTGAGGTTGTCGTCCTTCTCCTTCAGGAGATTGTTCGCGCGCGCATAGCGGTTGACGAGCGTGGTCAGCGCGGCGCGGAAGCCCTCTTCGTGCGTGCCGCCCTCGTGCGTGTTGATCGTGTTCGCGTACGTGAAGACGTTCTCGGTGTACGCCGTCGTCCACTGCATCGCGAGCTCGAGCGCGATCTTGCGGTCGGTGTCCTCGGACTCGACCTCGATGACCTCGTCGTTGACGACGTCGGCCTTGCGTACGCGGTTGAGGTGTTCGACGTAGTCGACGAGACCGCGCTCGTAGAGGAAGCTGTCGTGCCGCCCCTGCGTGACCTCTTCGCCGGGCTCGCCCTCGGTCACCACCGACTGGGGACGCTCGTCGCGCAGGCTGATGCGAAGTCCCTTGTTGAGGAACGCCATCTGCTGGAAGCGCGTGCGGAGCGTGTCGTAGTCGAAGTCGACGGTGTCGAAGATCGTGGCATCCGGCCAGAAGGTGATCGACGTGCCGGTCTCTTCGGTCTCTTCGGCCTGCTCGAGCGGAGCGAGAGGGACGCCACCGTCACGGAAGGACTGGCGCCACGCGTGGCCCTGACGCTTGACCTCGACCTCGAGGCGCGTCGAGAGGGCGTTGACGACGGACGAGCCGACACCGTGCAGACCACCCGAGACGGCGTACCCGCCGCCGCCGAACTTTCCACCGGCGTGCAGGACGGTCAGGACGACCTCGACGGTCGACTTGCCCTCGGTGCGGTGCATGTCGACCGGGATGCCACGACCGTTGTCGATCACGCGGACGGCGCCGTCCGAGAGGATCGTGACATCGATCGTGTCGCAGTAGCCGGCGAGCGCCTCGTCGACGGAGTTGTCGACGATCTCTTGCACGAGGTGGTGCAGACCCCGCTCACCGGTCGAGCCGATGTACATGCCGGGACGCTTGCGGACCGCTTCGAGACCCTCGAGCACCTGGATGGCGTCGGCCCCGTACTCGTTGGTCACCTTGGGGCTGGTCTTCTCGGGTTCCTCGGAAACGCTGTCGGGGTTTTCGGACGTCATGACTTCGCGAGCTCCAGATCGATTCGTCGGAACGTCCATCTTACCGCGCGGGGCTTCTTCTCGCGGTGTGTACGCCCATATGCGGGGAGAAATCGCGTCGCGCCGACACAGACCATGGCCTAGCCGTAGGTATCGCGCGGGCCGCGGCCTGGAACGGCTCTCGTCCCCCATTTCCAAGAGGGGACGTCCGGCCCGATGAAGCGGATCGACTCGACCCCCGCCTCGGGGAATCGTCGGATGATCTCCGACAGGATGTGCGCGCGCATCAACTGCAGCTGCTTTGCCCACGCGGTCGAGTCGGCCTGGACGGTGAGCGTCCCGCCGTCCATCGCCACCGGGCGCGTGTGCGCGGCCGTATCGGCGCCGGCCACGTCGTGCCACGTGCGAACCAAGTCTTCACGGGCGAGCTGCGGCTCCCACCCGGCCGAATGGGTCAAGGCCGACAGCACGTCGCCGAGACCGCGGGGATCCCGACCGGGGGTGAATGGTGCGTTCTCGCCGTCGTCGGCGCGGCGTCGGCGCTTCTTCTTGCGGTACGGCGAGGGCTCGAGACCTCGCAGGCGCAAATACGTGGCCATCGTCTCGGGGAGATCGGATTCGTCAGCCATCGGCATCCAGGATCCGTCCCGCGTCGACCCGAACGATGTGGGCGCGCAGCCCGTCGGGGACGTCTTCTTCGACGGCCGACGTCACGATGACCTGCTCGTAGCCGGCGACGAGTTCCGCCAAGCGGGTGCGCCGACCGGCGTCGAGCTCGGCGAAGACGTCGTCGAGGATGAGCACGGGGTCTCCGAGGCGCGACTCGGCGCGCAGCAGCTCGGCCGATGCGAGGCGGAGGGCGAGGGCGACCGACCAGGACTCACCGTGCGAGGCGTACCCCTTGACGGGAAGGCCGCGTACCTCGAGGACAAGATCGTCGCGGTGCGGTCCCACGAGCGTGAGCCCGCGCTCGAGCTCGGCCGACCGTCGAGCCGCCAGTGCGGCCCGGAACTGCTCGGCGAGCGAACCGGACGATGCTCCGACCGTCACCTCGTCGCCCTCTTCCGGGTCGGAACCGCCGACCGACAGCGCCCAGCGCAGACGCGGGTCGTGATCGGCTCCGGCGATCGCGGTGTACGCCTCGGCGACCGGGGCGGAGAGGTCGGATGCCAACGCCGACCGGGCCTCGATGACCTCGGTGCCGAGGGTGACGAGCTTGTCGTCCCACACGTCGAGGGTGCCGAGAGCGTCGCCGCGGATCCCCCGCGCGCGGGCGGACTTCAACAGCGCGGTGCGCTGGCGCAGAACGCGGTCGTAGTCGGCGAGCACACCGGCCAATCGCGGCGTCCGCTGCACGATGAGCTGATCCGCGAAGCGACGGCGGGACGACGGGTCACCGCGCACGATCTGCAGGTCTTCCGGGGCGAACAGCACGACCTGGGCGTACCGGGGCAGCTCGGCGGTGCGGACGTTCACGCCGTTGACCCGCGCTTTGTTCGACCCCTGGCGGTTGAGCTGCAGCTCGAGCAGGACGCTGCGGTCACCGTGCGCCAGACGGGCGCGGACGATCGCGGCATCCGCTCCATCGCGCACCATCGGCGCGTCGCTCGAGACGCGGTGCGAGCCCAGCGTCGCAAGGTAGGCGACGGCCTCGACGAGGTTGGTCTTGCCCTGCCCGTTACGCCCGACGAAGAGATTGGCTCCCGGGGAGAGCGAGACGCCGGCCGCCGCGTAATTGCGGAAGTCCGTCAGTTCGAGCTGCTCCACGATCACCGGGTCAGACTACCCGCCGCCCCCGACATCGGACGGCCCGCCTCTGGCTCAGCGCAGCAGCAGGTTCGGCTGCAGGAGGTACTTGAACGAGCCCTCGCCACCCTTGTCGACCGAGGTCTGCGGGGTGATGAGCACGGGGCTCAGCTTGTTCGCGTTGTCGCTCGAGGTGAACGTGATCCGCGTGAATTCGCTACGAACGGCACCCAGGGACTCGAGGAGGTACTGGGGGTTCAGACCCAGCGTGACCTCGTCGCCGAGGAGCGTCGCGTCGACGGACTCGGTGGCGCGCGCCTGCTCGGTGCCCGAGGCATCCATGGACACCCCGTCGGGCCCGAAGGTGAACCGCAGGGGCGCGGAGCGGTCGAGCACGAGCGCGACACGGCGGACCGCTTCCGCGAGCTCGGCCGTGTTGACGACGCTGTGGTGTTCGGTCTGCTCGGGGAACAACCGGCGGACCGGCGGGAAGTTGCCCTTGATGAGCAGGGACGTCACGGTCTTGTTGCCCGCGGTGAAGGCGATGATCTCGCGATCGCCCGAGCCCGAGAACGCGATCGAGATGTCGCCGCCGTGCGCGAAGGTCTTGCCGACCTCTTGGAGCGTACGGGCGGGCACGAGGGCTGCGGTGGGCTCGTCGGATGCCGCAGCACCGCCGTCCCACGGGATCTCGCGCAGAGCGACGCGGTAGCGGTCGGTGGCGACGAGGCTCAGTCGCGTTCCCGTCACCTCGAGCTGCACGCCGGTGAGCACCGGGGTGACGTCGTCGCGCGAGGCGGCGAACGCGACCTGCGCGATCGCGGTGGCGAAGTCGTCGGCCGGCACGAGTCCGGACTCGCCCGTGACCTCGGGGATCGCGGGGTATTCCTGGACGGGCATCGACGCGAGCGTGAAGCGGGCGGAGCCGCAGGTCAGGAGGATCCCTCCGTCGTCGTCGACGGTGATCTGGATCGGTGCGTTGGGGAGTCGGCTCGCGATGTCCGAGAGCAACCGGCCGTGGACGAGGATCGTGCCCGGCTCGTCGACGGTCGCCTCGATCGTCGTGCGCGCGGAGGCCTCGTAGTCGAACGCCGCGAGGGTGAGCCCCTGGTCGCCGGCCTCGATCAGCACACCGGCGAGGATCGGCTGCGGGTTGCGCTGCGGCAGGAGCTTGACCACGAACGAAACGGCTTCGCTGAAGACATCGCGATTGACGTGAAACTTCACGGGCGCTCCCTTGACGGCGGTATGGCTTACCCATGCTAGTCCCCGACTGCGTCCGCACATGTCGGGCGCCCGGCCGCACCACAAGGTCATCGAATCTCTGTTAACTCATGAATGGGATCTTCATCTTGTTAACAGCTGTGGAGAGTGTGGATAACTTGCGCGATGCGTGTTAACAGAAGGGGACTACACGCGTGTGACCTGTGGACGCACTGCGGAGAGCCTGGGCAGTTAACACGATCGAGAGGTCGTCGGTTCTGAGGCTCCTCCACAGGCGGACGCGTGTCGTTCACATCTCATCCGCAGAGAATCCGAGTTATCCACAGGTTTTCCACACTGTGTAGAACCGACTGAACTATGTGCCGCGAACGGCTTTAGGAGCCTCGCTCGCGGCGCAGAACGACGAAGGGGTTCGCCCGCGGATGCGGACGAACCCCTCGGTTCTGGTGGGCGCTCAGCGCATGCGCCCCAACTGGGTCGTGATCTCGGAGACCTGGTTGTAGATCGAGCGTCGCTCCTTCATGAGGTCGCTGATCTTCTTGTAGGCGTACATCACGGTCGTGTGATCGCGGTTGCCGAAAAGCTGGCCGATCTTGGGCAACGACAGACTCGTGCGCTCTCGACAGAGGTACATCGCGATCTGCCGGGCCGTGGCGACCGCCTGCGAACGGCTCGATCCATACAGGTCGTCGACCGACAGCTTGAAGTACTGCGCGGTGGCCGTGATGATGTCGGTCGGCGAGACGACGTTCGCGTCATCCTGGTCGATGATGTCGCGCAGGACGGTCTGGGCCAGCGACATATCGAGGGTCGAGCGATTCAGGCTGGCGAACGCGGACACGCGGATCAGCGCGCCTTCGAGCTCGCGGATGTTCGACGAGACCACGGTGGCGATGTACTCGAGCACGTCGTCCGGGATCAGCAGACGCTCGCTCTGTGCCTTCTTGCGGAGGATCGCGATGCGGGTCTCGAGATCGGGCGCCTGCACGTCGGTGATCAGGCCCCACTCAAAGCGGCTGCGCATGCGGTCTTCGAAGCCGGTCAGCTGTTTCGGAGGCAGGTCGCTCGTGATCACGACTTGCTTGTCGTGATCGTGCAGCGTGTTGAAGGTGTGGAAGAAGGCTTCCTGGGTCTCGGCGCGCCCCTGCAGGAACTGGATGTCGTCAATGAGGAGGATGTCGACGTCGCGGTACCGGGCCTGGAAGGCAGAGCCGCGGTTGTTCGCGATCGAGTTGATGAAGTCGTTCGTGAACTCCTCGCTCGAGACGTACCGCACGCGGATGCCGGCGTACATGCTCGCGGCGTAATCGCCGATGGCGTGGAGGAGGTGGGTCTTGCCGAGTCCCGAGTCGCCGTAGATGAAGAGAGGGTTGTACGCCTTTGCGGGGGCTTCGGCCACGGCGACGGCGGCGGCATGCGCGAAGCGGTTGGACTGCCCGATGACGAAGTTGTCGAACGTGTACTTCGGGTTGAGCCGGGTGTCGTTGCGGGATGCCGGGACGATCGGGTCGGGGGTCTGCTCGGTGATCGACGAACTCGTCGTCGGCGCGGTGGGAGCCGAGTTCGGACGTTCTTCGGCCGAGGGAGCCGAGCGGTGCGACTCGATGAGATCGGGGTTCACGACCACCCGGAAATTGCTGACCTCGGGGTCGATGCCCTGCACGTGAGTGAGGGCCTCGAGGATGGGCGCGCGCATGCGCTTGTTCATCTGCGCGGCGGTCAGGTCGTTGGGAACGTCGAGATAGAGCGTCCCGCCCATCACACCCTGCGGCACGGCGAGATTGAGGAAGCCGTGAAGCTGCGGGGTGACGCGGTCGTCGGTGAGGAGATGGTCGAGCACGGCGGACCAGACGGGGACATCCGGTACTTGGTGCAGTGACATATCCCCTCCGGGATCTCGGCGCGCGGCTGTCGACGTGCGACGCGCCGAACCTGTGGATAACTTCCGGGGACACGCTAGTTCGCGGTCCGCACGGAGCCAAATCAACTGTAGAACGCGCTCGCGTGTCTTTGCCACGGGTGTGGACGGGGGTTGGGGATAATGAGCGGTCGGCTTCTCGGTTTGAGTTAACGTCGCGCGCGACGTAGCCTTAGTCGGTTGACTTATGCCTAAACGGCAGTCCCGACCACGTCCCCGGCAGAAGAGCATCGGGCGACATCACCTCCGGAGTGACCCATGAGCAAGCGCACCTTCCAGCCCAACAACCGCCGCCGCGCCAAGAAGCACGGTTTCCGTGCCCGCATGCGCACGCGCGCCGGCCGCTCGATCCTGGCGGCGCGTCGCGCCAAGGGTCGCACCGAGCTCTCGGCCTGACCCACCTAGTGCTCGCGAAGCCGAACCGACTCACCCGCGGATCGGACTATAAGACCACCGTCCGTCGGGGTTCTCGGTGTGCCGGAGCGCACACCGTGACGTACGTCGGCGGCGTGCCGGACGAGGGTCCGGCACGCTTCGGTTTCATCGTGAGCCGTCAGGTCGGCTCTGCCGTCACACGCAACACCGTGCGCCGCCGTCTCAAGGCGGTGTGCGCCGAGGCGCTCCCGCTGGTTCGCGGGGGCGCCTCGGTCGTCATTCGTGCGCTGCCCTCGGCGGCGACCGCTGACTACGCAACTCTTCGCGCCGACGTCGTCCGGTGCCTGGAACGTAAGGCCGCCGCGTGAGCACCTCGACGCTGCCCACCTCGTCGACGGGCGCCGGACACCTCGAGTGGAGCTCCGTCGCGGCATCCGTTCCGCTTCTCCCCCGGAACGCCGGTCTCGCGCTTCTGCACGCGTACCGGGCCACGATTTCGCACGTCTACGGCGACGTGTGCAAGTACTACCCGTCCTGTTCCGCCTATTCGGTGGGCGCCGTGCAGCAGCACGGACTCGTCAAAGGCGTCGCGTTGACCGCGGCCCGCCTCGCCCGCTGTCATCCCTGGGCCCAGGGTGGCATCGACGACGTCCGTCCGCACCACGCCTTCCGCCACGAACTCACTCCGCACGGTTTCGTCGTGCCCTCCCGAAAGGACTGATCCGTGCCGGATCTCATTGGAATCGTCCTCTGGCCATTGAAATGGGCCGTCGAGCTCGTGCTGGTCGGTTGGCACACGCTCTTCACCGCTATCGGGATGGCGCCGGCTGCGGGCATCACCTGGGTGCTGTCGATCGTGGGCCTCGTGCTCATCGTGCGCGCTGCTCTGATCCCGCTGTTCGTGAAGCAGATCAAGAGTCAGCGCAAGATGATGGAGATCGCTCCCGAGCTGCGCAAGGTACAGGAGAAGTACCGGGGCAAGAAGGATCAGCTGTCTCGTGAGGCCATGAGCCGCGAGACGATGGCGCTTTACAAGAAGCACGGCACGACGCCGGTTTCGAGCTGCCTGCCCCTCCTGGTGCAGATGCCGATCTTCTTCGCCCTCTTCAGCGTGCTGAACGACGTCGCCAAGCACGCCACCAGCAATCAGGGTGGTGTGGGGCTGCTGACGCCCGAGTTGACGCGCGAGTTCTACGACGCGCGCCTGTTCGACGTGGCATCCATGCACGTCAACCTCGTCACCGCGTGGGGCCAGTCCGACGGTCAGATCACCGTTGCGATCCTGCTGACGCTGGTCGTGCTGATGATCGCGTCGCAGTTCTTCACTCAGCTGCAGATCATCTCGAAGAACCTGTCGCCCGAGGCCAAGACCGGTCAGGCGTACCAGATGCAGAAGATCATGCTCTACATCCTGCCGCTCGCCTTCATCTTCTCGGGTGTCTTCTTCCCACTCGGCGTCGTCATCTACTGGTTCGTCAGCAACCTGTGGACGATGGTTCAGCAGTTCATCGTCATCCGCGAGATGCCGACTCCCGGTTCCGACGCGGCGAAGGCCCGCGAGGAGCGCCTGGCGCGCAAGGGCAAGGCGATCGACTCCAGCGGTAAGGTCGTGCCGATCGAGAAGTACGAGGCCGAGCAGCGGCGGCTCTTCGAAGAGGCCGAGCGTGCCCGTGCGGCTCAGCCCAAGCGTCAGCAGCCCGTGGGCAAGCAGCGCGCGAAGAAGCAGCAATCCCCGAAGGGCGCCAACCCGACGCCGCGCACGCCGGCGAAGCCCGGCACCGAGACCCCCTCCTGAGCATCCGGAGCACATGATGACGATGTCCGAGCAGATCGCGACTGAACCGACCGCCGCTACTGAGGAGCAGCTCGAGCAGGAGGGCGACGTCGCCGCCGACTTCCTGGAAGGGCTTCTCGATATCGCCGACATCGATGGGGATCTCGCCCTGGATGTGCGCGCGGGCCGCGCGTACGTGTCCGTTGAGGCCGACGATGTGGCGGCGTTGTCGACGCTGTCGCACCCCGATACCGTGCAGGCGCTGCAAGAGCTGACGCGGCTGGCCGTGCAGAACTCCACGGGCCGTTTCTCCCGGCTGATCCTCGACATCGGTGGCTCACGGGACGCGCGTCAGCGCCAGCTCGAGACGCTCGTGGACCGCGCGATCCAGCGCCTCGATGAGGGCGCCTCGCAGGCCTCCCTGCCGGCCATGTCGAGCTACGAGCGCAAGCTGGTGCACGACATCGCTGCCGACCGCGGCTACTCCTCGGAGTCGTTCGGCGAGGGCGCAGACCGGCACACGGTCCTGCGCCGCGGCTGATCTGCACGACGTGGAGAACCACCTCGAAGCGGAACCGGATGCCGCGGTCGCGGTGTTCGGTGACCGCATCGACCTCGCGCGCCGGTTCACCGCGGCACTCGCGGAGCACGGAGAGCAGCGCGGACTGATCGGACCTCTCGAGGTTCCGCGGCTGTGGTCACGGCACATCCTGAACAGCGCGGTCGCCGCACCGTTCTTTTCGGGACGTGTGGCGGACGTCGGTTCGGGCGCGGGGCTTCCGGGAATCGTCTTGGCAATCGCTCGACCCGACGTCGAGTTCACGCTGATCGAGCCGATGGAGCGCCGGACCGTCTGGCTCACCGAGCAGGTGGGTGCGCTCGGGCTCGAGAACGTCACCGTGGAGCGTCTCCGAGCCGAGGAGTGGGCGAAAGGTCGGGTGTTCGATGTGGTCACGGCGCGCGCCGTGAGCGCGCTGCGGACGCTGATCCCGTGGACGGCCCCACTGGCGCGGGTGGGTGGTCGCCTGGCGTACCTGAAGGGCGCGAACGTCGCGGCCGAGGTCGACGCCGCCGAGAAGCAGATCCGTCGCTTCGGCGTGACCGACGTCGAGATCCACATCGTCGGTGAGGGCATCGTCGAGGAGCCGACGCGTGTGCTCACCGCGACGGTTTCCCGCTGATCAGTTCCCATTCAATGGGATTATCCTTACCACGCCTGAACGCGGCGTACAGTGGCGGCTTGGGGCATGTTCCTCGCCCCGGTGACATCTCGAAGACGTCGATCATGAGCGGGATCGGGTACGTCGGCGCCTGATCGAAGGTGTGGACGACGCGCCCCTGGCATCCGATCGCGCTCGTCTCGCCACCTCCATATGACGGTCGAGGTGAGGACGTCGCGGCTGTCTTCGTCGACGACGACCGTGATCATGTCGTCGCGGAGGCGGTCGTCGTGGTCGGCCCTGATCCCGCAACGCACGCGGGTCCTTCGGCTGATCGCATCCGCCTCGATCTCGGCGACGCCGATCTCTCCCGAATCACCGGGATCGAGGTGTTCGGTTCCGACGATCGGCATCGATGCGCAGGTCGATTCCGGCGTCGGTGAAGCCCGTACGCGCCCGTGAGCGATCTGGGGGTCGTCCAGTGTGGCAGGTAGTGAGGAATCCACGTGTCTCGCAGGACCCCCGCCGAGAAGTCGTCGTCGACATCCGTGGTCCGACGGGTATGCGGAGGAAGGGCGGTGGCGTCTGAGCGTGCAACGCATCGAGTATCGCGCGGGAGTCCGACATCAATGTGCGGGCGGGTCGGCCCCTCGTCTCGGGGTGCGCGCGCTGTGGCTGGGTGGTTGTGTCACGAGGGCGGACGCGCACACGTGCGGGCACTCATCTCGATCGGGAAATATGGAGCGGGAGCGAGGCCAGAGGAACAGCGCACGGGAGTCACTTTGGCAGTGGATGACGTGCGCCTCGGGCGCGTTCGCTCCTGCACGGTCCCGCGTGCGCCTGGTGTGTGGTGTTCGGGTGTGCGCGAGTGGTGTAGCGCCGGGACCCACTCCCCTGCGGTTCGTCTGTTCATGCGACCCCGCGGCCGTGGGCGGCGTCGTGCGCGTTGTACTTCTCAACGTGGTCGCGATGTTTCACGTGAAACGGTAGAGATGGCGCGGCAGCTGCGGAGTGGAGTCCGACGACCGCGGTGCCCCTGTACGCCGCGAAGGGTGCGCTGTTCGCTGCAGGGTGGCTGTCTGTGGGTGCGCGTCTGCGAGGGGCATGAGGAACGGCGGATTCGTCCCTGTGGAGCGGAGGTCGGCGAAGACCAAGGGGAGGCGAGGCGCGTGGACGCGCTGAGTGGCCGGGGGCCTGCCGGCCATCGCGATGGCACCGAGACCAAGGGTTGCCCGGTGTTTCACGTGAAACCCTCCCCCCTTGCTGCGCCGTGAGACCCGGGGTCGCGGGTGAGTTGAACCCGGGCGCTGCCACTGCCCCAACGCTTAGGCGCGGCTGGTCCACATCACCGAACACGTTCGGGGCCACATGCGGTTGCCATGTGGGTATCCCACGCGGTCTCTGGTTTCGCAGCGTTCCCCCGCGTACTGCGCATCAGGGACGTGTCCCGGCGGAGGATCTGCGGACGCTCCGCGAGACGTCTGTTGCGCGGTGGTGGCCGTCCGACAAGGATCCAGGTCACACCGGCGATGAGATGAGAGAGCTGCCCGTGGAGTGCCGCGCTGCGAAGGAGGTCGTCTGTGAGGGGGCGTGACCCACACGCACGCGGGCTACCGAGTCACAGGAGCTGGTGACGATGACGTTCTCCGACCTGTCGCAACTGGCGATGGGGGTGGCTCCCAAGTCGACGGATGACAAGCAACGGGCGGCAGACCGGATGCACAGCCGCCCGTCTTCCGGTCGTCGACCCGTGCCATGGTGAGGCGAAGCGTGTGAATGCGGGGTCGCCGTCTGATACCCGTCCGACCATCCTTGGCGGACCCGCTCGTCGACCGGTCGAGTGACAACCGGAGCGTGGGGCGATGGGGATGCGCGAGCTGAGGACGGGCTTGTCTACTATCCGTTTTTCGTGATCCGTCTTCGGGCTATGAGTCCTCCCCCCGCGCGATGCGTTCCCCGCCGCGACGACCGCGCGCCGGGCGTGTGGATGCAGGTGTCAGAGGCACGCCGATCAGGGCGGAGTGGCGGGGGATGTCTCCGCGTGAGGTGAGACAACGTCGTGCGCAGATCAGTGGCCCCTTGCTTCGGTAGGCACACCGTGAGGACACCCGAGATCTCAGGGTGCACAGAGGATGCCCGGGGTGCTCGTCAGCCGTGCCAATCGATCTCGTTCCCATTGCGCGGAGTCGAGGGAACTCGAGGCCACATCGTCACGTTGGGCAGACGCCGTCGCATGAGCTGGTGTGACGTCGAAGGGCCCGCGAACGCTCCACTCGGGTAAGCACCGTGAACCGTTGCGAACGTGACATGAACCCGTGGCAACCGTCGCACAGCCGTGCAGACGCGTCGGTGAGTGGACGTGGGGTGCGACGGCGGCTCCGTCGTTTCGTCTGGATGTGCGCGCGGGGCGGGATGTTTCACGTGAAACACGGGCACTGACGCACACGCCCTCCCCCGCGCCGGGCGGGTCGCGGCCCGTCGTTACCGGCCCGAAGTCACCCTCTCCGGCACATCGAGCACGCCGTGCGGAACTGGGATACGGAGATGGCTGCGATGTTCCTCGGGGAACGACTGGCACCAGTATCACTGGACGGCCCATGTCCCACCCGCACCGAGACACGGCCATCCTTCGAGCGCGGGACTGTTCAGGCCCCTCGGTCGATGGACGACGGAGGTCGGGGTACGTCGAGATGGACGCCCTGATCCGCTCTCTCCCGGAGCCCGCCAGACAGTCGCGACCGAGGGTGTGCGCAGAGTTGATTGCGCACCTGACGGAGAGGGCGGCATCCCCGTGAGCGCCAATGGCGTGCGGCTGCCCCGCGGCGCCAGCCGCATCCTTCTTCCTGGCTCATGAGGTACGGCGGGTAGGGGTAGTCGCCTCTGCCCGGTTGAGTGTGATCGCCGCGGGTGCACGTCCGGGCTATACCGCAGCAGGCCTCAGAGTGTTTCACGTGAAACATGGCTGCGCCGTGCTGTAGTGCGCCATCGGTGCTCGGCTGCCTGACGGCGCCAGCCGAGTCTCTCCCCTGGCTTAAGAGGTGTGGCGGGTACTGGGATGGTCACGGATGTCCGGTCGAGCGGGCGAGGCGCGGTGCACCTCCGCTCTGACTCACAGCGGATCTCCGAGTGGCACACGTGAAACATGGCTGCGCCGTGGGGTGCGCCATTGGTGCGCAGTTGCCCGCGGTACCCGCGGGATCCTCCCTGCTGCCTCATGAGGTGCGGCGGGTAGTGGGATGGTCACCCCTGTCTGGTTGAGTGTGCGATCCGCAGGTGCGCGTCCGGGCTGCGTCTTCAGATCCCCAGGTGTTTCACGTGGAACATGGCGGCGCCGTGCTGTGGTGCGCCATTGGTGCGCAGCTGCCCGCGGCGTCCCCGGGATCCTTCTTGCTGGCTCATGAGGTGCGGCGGGTTAGTGGGATGGTCGCCGCTATCCGGTTGAGCGTGCGAGCCGCAGGTGCACGGGCTGCGTCTTTGGATCCTCAGGTGTTTCACGTGAAACATGACGCCGGGGTGATGGGATGCGCCACTGGTGCGGGTGCCTCGTGGTGCCAACCGGGTTCTTCGAGCTGGCTCATGAGGTGCGGCGGGTAGTGGGATGGTTCCCCCTGTCCGGTTGAGTGCGCGAGCCGCAGGTGCGCGTCAGGGCTGCGTCTTTAGATAGGTGTTTCACGTGAAACATGGTGGCGCCGTGGTGGGGTGTGCGATCGGTGCGCGGCTGCCTCACCGTGCCAGCCCAATCCCTCCTCCTGCCGCATGAGGCGCGGCGGGTACTGGGATCGTCACAGATCTCCACTTGAGATGCGACAGCCGCGGCTGCTCGTCCGCGCCGCGTTTACGCAGATCTCCAGGTGTTTCACGTGAAACAGGGCGGCGCCATGGCGGGGTGTGCCATGGATGCGGGTACCTCGTGGCGCCAACCAGCTTTCTCGCCCTGGCTCATGAGGTGCGGCGGGTACTGGGATTGAGGTCGTCCCCCATGTCCGGTTGAGCGTGGCAGCCGTATTCCACGCGAAACAGGGTAGCCCCGCGGCAGGGGCGGCCCTGGCCCGTAAGAGAGCCGCCACCCATCGCCAGGCTCAGGCGCGCAAGCTGGACGCTCCCAGCCCCGCGCGGTCTATAGCGGCGCTGGGTATGCGCTTGGGCGGAGCCCGTCCGGCATCTCTGACTGGCGGTAGTGAATGGACGACCACTAGTCGACCGGATGGCCGAAGCACCCCGGGTGGGGGAAACCGGGATCCTTCATGGCCACCCGCGCCCTCCCCCGCATGCTGCCACCCGCGAGACCTCGCATCGGTCGCACCGATGCGGCGCGAAAGGCTGTCGGCTGTTGCCCGCCCATCCGCTGCATGCACGGGGCATGCGCGGCCCATGGCGTAACCGGATCTTCGCGCGTGACGAGGACGTATGCCGTGGCACACACACGTCGAAGAGCCGCGGCGCTTCAGGGAATGTGACCCCATAGGCCGGCTTCGGGCATCTTGCCCGAGGGGGATGTTTCACGTGAAACGTTGAACGACGTGCCAGCCCGCTCGCGGAGCATCTGGACGGATCAGTACGGCGATGACTCAGTTGTGATCGCCGAGCCCACCAAGGGAACACTGCCGGTCACGGCATCCACCAAGCAAGCAACAACGCGAACAGGTGCGGGGCACTCCCCCGCGGGTTGCGTCACCGAGACGGACATCAGAACGCGGATGCCAAGTGCCCAAGAACGCCGTTGAGAGTGTGTCCGTCGGCCAGCGCTCGCGGGCAGTGGCCATCTCTCCAGCGAAGAATCGCACACACTCGCGCATCCGCCTCGGATCACCCCGACGTAGCGACCGTCCCGCCGGTAGACTTGGGATGTTGTCCCCGGAGATGAAGGAGCGCGTTTCACGTGAAACAGTCCGGTGAGTCGTCAGGCTCCCCCTCCTTCGAAGACTCCCCGATTGCCCGTGAGATCGCCGATCTGTCGGCGCGACGCCGAGCGCTGGAGGCTACCGAGGTGACGTTGTCCGGTCGTACTCGTGTGTTCACGGTCTCCAACCAAAAGGGCGGGGTCGGAAAGACGACGACCGCCGTGAACATCTCCGCGGCGCTCGCATCACTCGGCGCGAAAGTCCTGGTCATCGACCTCGATCCACAGGGGAACGCATCGACCGCACTCGGTGTGCCCCACAACGCCGATACGGCCAGCATCTACGACGTCCTCATCGACGAGTTCCCGCTCGCTGACATCATTCAGACGAGCCCGGAGTCGCCCAACCTTCTGTGCGCGCCGAGCACGATCCATCTCGCGGGTGCGGAGATCGAGCTCGTGTCCCAAGTGGCTCGCGAGCACCGCCTGCGCGGCGCGCTTCGCGACTACCTCGCGATTGAGGACAACCACCTCGATTTCGTGATCATCGACTGCCCGCCGTCGCTGGGACTCCTCACGATCAATGCGTTCACCGCGGCGGATGAGGTTCTCATCCCGATCCAGTGCGAGTACTACGCGCTCGAGGGCTTGAGTCAGCTGCTCGGCAGCGTGCAGATGATCCAGAAGCACCTCAACCCGTCGCTGCACGTGTCGACGATTCTGCTCACTATGTACGACGGGCGGACCCGCCTCGCGCAGCAAGTGGCGGACGAAGTGCGCGAGCACTTCTCTGACGAAGTTCTCCACACGGTCATCCCCCGATCCGTCCGCGTGTCCGAAGCACCGAGCTTCGGCCAGACGGTCATCGCGTACGATGGCCAGTCAGCGGGCGCGATCGCCTACCGCGAAGCAGCGGTCGAGATTGTCGGACGCGACACCACCCCGAAGGAAGACTGATGGCCAAGAGAACCGGACTGGGCCGCGGTATCGGTGCCCTCATCCCCACGGCGGAATCGTCGGAGTCACGTCCGGTGGACGTCTTCTTCCCCGGGGCTTCGGCATCCGAGACGGCGAAGAAGGACTCGAACTCGACCGACGTCGCTGAGCCCGAGCTGGTCACCGTTCCCGGCGCACGGCTGGTGCACGTCGACCCGAGGTCGATCGTCCCGAACCCCCGTCAGCCGCGCACGCACTTCGACCCCGAGGACCTGGCGGAACTCGTCCACTCCGTTCGCGAGTTCGGCGTGCTGCAGCCGGTCGTCGTCCGCGACAAGGGTGACGGAACCTACGAGCTCATCATGGGTGAGCGTCGTACGCGCGCCTCCCGCGAGGCCGGTCTGACGTCCATCCCGGCGGTGGTCCGCGAGACCGAGGACGAGTACCTCCTCCGTGACGCCCTGCTCGAGAACCTGCACCGTTCACAGCTCAACCCGCTCGAAGAGGCGTCCGCCTACCAGCAGCTGCTCGAGGATTTCGGCATCACTCAGGAGGAACTCGCGACCCGCATCGGCCGGTCGCGGCCTCAGATCAGCAACACGATCCGTCTGTTGAAGCTCCCTGTGCCTGTCCAGCAGCGAGTCGCCGCGGGTGTCCTGAGCGCCGGTCATGCGCGAGCGATCCTCTCGCTCGAGGACCCACGTGAGATGCAGAAGCTCGCCGACAAGATCGTCAACGAGGATCTCTCAGTGCGCGCGGCCGAGGCCGCGGCGAAGATGCCGGGGGTGGCACCCGTTCGGCAGAAGCCCAAGGCAGGTTCTCGTCGTTCTGGCCTCGACGACGTGGCCGAACGGTTGGGCGATCGATTCGACACGAAGGTCCGCGTCTCGTTGACGGCAAGAAAAGGCCAGATCAACATTGATTTCGCCACGATTCAGGATCTCAATCGCATCTTGGCTGTTCTCGGCGAAGAGGGATACGCGGGCTGATCACCGCCTTATTCCCGGCTGGGCATATGCTCAACCTGCGAGACGACGAACCTCATGTCGGACCGGCGACGTACGCTGGATTGGTGACCGCGAACGACCAGAGCCCTCGCCGCCGCGCCAGTCTCGAGCTGCTGCGCGCTGAAGCCTCGGATGAACTGGCCGTCCTGATCCACGAACGCCTCCGTGGCGGTGAAGACCCGTGGGAGTTCATGGAAGACCTTCCCAGCGTCGACGAGCTGGTGGTGCTCACGCTGAGGGCCGAGAACATCGCCGAGAACGGTGGGGCTCGCCCGAACTCGTCGCGGAACTACCGTGTGCTGCGGCAGATCGCGCTCGAGTATCCCCCGCTGACGCGCGCTGTGTGGCGCATTCTCGGCGACGACGAGCCGCACCGGCGGTGGGACACCTCCGTGCGCCTCGACGCCTCCTGACGGCCGCCTGACGGCCGAACCCGACGACGACCGGATGCCATGGCCGTCGTGCGGCTTGGCGCGGCTGGCGGCCACCCCAGGCTCACGGCATCCCGTCTCGAACCGAGCGCTCCGTGCCCGGCATCCTGTATCCCGGCATCCGTCCGCGCCGGACCGGGCGAAGCCCCCGGAAACGACGAAGCCCCCGCCATCACGAGGATGCCGGGGGCTGTCGACGAGCGGAGGACTCAGCCGAGGAAGGCTGCGAGGTCCTGCTCGAGGGCGTACTTGGGCTTCGCGCCGATGATGGTCGTCTTGACCTCACCACCGTGGAAGACCTTCATCGCGGGGATGGAGGTGATCTGGTACTTCATCGCGAGATCGGGGTTCTCGTCGACGTTGAGCTTCAGGACGGTGATCTTGTCCGCGTTCTCGGACTGGATCTCGTCGAGGACGGGGGCGACCATACGACACGGTCCGCACCACTCGGCCCAGAAGTCCACGAGAACGGGACCCTCGGCCTGCAGGACGTCCTGCTCGAAGGTCGCGCTGGTCGTCGCCTTGGCGGTCATGTGCATATCTCCTTAGATGAAAGCGTTACCGGGGGAAACCCCGGTGGGCGCGGTTTTGTTCCTCAGACGACAGCGGCGTCGGGGAGGCCCTCGATCGGGCTCTCGGCGACGGCGGGCTCGCCCGCTTCACCACGCGCGGCGAGGAAGTGCTCCACGTCGAGCGCGGCCACGGTGCCGCTGCCGGCGGCCGTGATGGCCTGGCGGTAGGTCGGGTCGATCACGTCGCCGGCGGCGAACACGCCGTCGACCGACGTACGCGACGACCGACCGTCGACCCAGATGGTGCCCTGGTCGGTGAGCTGCAGCTTGTCGTGCACCAGGTGGGTGCGCGGGTCGTTGCCGATCGCGACGAACAGACCCTCGATCTCGAGGTCGCGCTCGGAACCGTCGACCGTCGACCGCAGACGCACACCGTTCACGGCCTCGTCGCCCAGGATCTCGGCGACTTCGCTGTTCCAGACGAACTCGATCTTCGGGTTCGCGAACGCGCGCTCCTGCATGATCTTCGAAGCGCGGAGCGCGTCCTTGCGGTGGATGATGTAGACCTTCGACGCGAACTTCGTGAGGAAGTTCGCCTCTTCCATCGCCGAGTCGCCGCCGCCGACGACGGCGATGGTCCGCTCGCGGAAGAAGAAGCCGTCGCACGTGGCGCACCACGACACACCGCGGCCGGACAGGCGCTCTTCGCCCTCGAGGCCGAGCTTGCGGTAGGCCGAACCGGTGGCGTAGATGATCGACGCAGCCTCGTGCACCTTGCCGCTGCCGAGGGTGACGGTCTTGACCGGGCCCTCGAGGTCGAGCGACACGACGTCGTCGTACAGGACCTCGGCGCCGAAACGCTCGGCCTGGGCCTGCATCTTGGCCATGAGGTCGGGTCCGAGGATGCCGTCGGGGAAGCCGGGGAAGTTCTCGACGTCGGTCGTCGTCATGAGGTCGCCGCCGGCTTCGACGGAGCTCGCGACGACGAGGGGCTCGAGGTTGGCTCGGGCAGCGTAGATCGCGGCCGTGTAGCCGGCCGGGCCCGATCCGATGATGATGACGTGACGCACGGTGGCGCGTTCCCTTCGTTGATTCCGTCGGATGAAACACATGCTAGCCCGGCGGTATTCCGCCGTCCGGGGGCTAGCGATTGGGCAGGAAACGCCGCCCGAGAGCGAGCGCGGGCGCGAGTTCGGGGGTGCGCAGCAGAGCGAGGATGCCGAGATACACCGCGAGCACGACCGTGCCGATGATCGCGGCTCCGGCGGCCCCGGCGAGGGCGCTGTTCGTGGTCCAGCCCGCCGGTCCGCCCAGCAGCAGCGAGACGCCGAAGCCCGCGGCGGCGGCGGGGATCGCGGCCAGGGTGAACTTCAGCAGGGCGAGGAGCCACGAGGCCGTGCCGATGCCCGAGAGACGCCGGTGCAGCAGCACGGTGGCGACGACGACCTGCACGATGCTCGCGAACGACTGCGTCAGCGCCACCCCCGCGGCCAGTTCTCCCCGGTCGAGGATCGCTCCGGCGGCCAGGGCTCCCCCGGCGACGAGCACGCACTGCAGGAGCGTGAAGAAGAACGGCGTGCGGGTGTCGTTGTAGGCGTAGAACGTGCGCTGGACGACGAAGAGGACGGCGAGGGGCACGAGGCACACGAGGAAGCACAGCAGCACGGGAGCGGCGGCCGCGGCCTGTTCCGGGCCGTTGGTGAAGATGCGGCTCGCCGGGACCGCGGCGACGGCGAGGGCCGCCGTGGCGGCGACGATGAAGAACCCGAGGGTGCGGATGCTGCGGGAGATGTCGGCGCGGACTTCGTCGTGACGCCCGGCCGCGGCGTGCTCGCTGAGCTGCGTGAAGTACGGCGTCCCGATCGACAGCACGATGATCGAGTACGGGAGCATGAAGAGCAGCCACGCGTTCTGCGAGGCGAAGATGGCGGGATCCTCTCCCGACGCCCCCGAGAGCACGTTCGACTGCACGATGCCGGCCAGCTGACCGGCGACGACCATGAGGAACGTCCAGCCCGCGAGACGGCCGATGTGCCGCAGCCCCACACCCTTCCACTGGAAGTCGGGTCGCAGGGCGAGCCCGGCGCGTCGCCAGAAGAACAGCAGCACGAGCGTCTGCACGACGATTCCGATGGTGGCGGTCCCGGCGAGGACCGCGATCATCCCCGGGGTCCAGTCCTGCACGACGGTCTGAGGCCCGCCGAACACGAGGATGAACGCCCCGAAGCCCGCGATGGACACGATGTTGTTGACGATCGGCGCCCACGTGTACGGGCCGAAGACGCGCCGGGCGTTGAGGATCTCGCCGAGGAGGGCATACAGGCCGTAGAAGAAGATCTGCGGGAGGCACCAGTACGCGAACGCCGTCGACAGAGCGAGCTGGTCGGGGGTGAACTTGCTCGCGTACACCTGGACGAGCAGCGGCGCGGCGATCATGGCGAGCGCCGTCGCGCCGAGCAGCCCCACCGTGCCGAGGGTGAACAGCTTCGAGATGAAGGCCTGGCCCCCATCGGCGTGCGCGGCCGCCTTGACGATCTGCGGGACGACGACCGCGGTCAGCAGGCCCGTCGAGATGATCGCGTAGATGTTGTTCGGCAGCTGATTCGCGACGGCGAACGCGTCGCCGGCGCCGCTGATGGAACCGATCGCGGCGACCAGGACGATCGTGCGGACCAGTCCGCTCACGCGCGAGACGATCGTCCCCGCCCCGATGAGCACACTGGCCCGTCCGATACTGCTCACGGGCTCTTCTCCTGTGGGGTGTCCGAGGGGGTGGGGGCATCCGATGCGTCCTCGGATGCCGCGGCATCCTCGGTCTGGGTGCGCCGTCGACGCGCGATGGTGCGGAGGATGCCGACGCCGAGGAACACGACGACGAGTCCGATGATGACGATGAGCCCGATGCTCTCCCACTCGGCACGGACTTCGACCTGCACGTTCTGCCGGCTGCCGATGAGCTCGCCCGTCGGGCTGTACAGCTGCATCGCGACGTCGACCTCGCCGTTGGCGATGCGGGCTTCGACGGGCACCTCGATGCGGGTGTTCGCGGACGCCTGGGCCTCGATCGGTGTGGTCGCCTGCACGCGCAGGCGGGCGTCGTCGGGTTGTGAGCGCAACACCACCGAGATCGGCCAGGGCAGGTCGTTGCGCACCCAGGGGCGCAGGGGCGCGCTGGAGCTGACGAGACGGAAGTCCGACGAGAGGATGCCGACGGAGTCGAGCGTCGTCTGCGTCGCGGCGCGGTGGTCGGTGACGGCCTGGCGGGCGGCATCCCCGGTCCAGGCGACGCTCAACGTCTGCAGGACCTCCGCGCGCTCGCGCCCGGTGAGGAGCTCGGGCTGGTCGAGGATCGTCGCGAAACGGTCGATCACCTGCTCGTCCGAGAGGAGGTCGGCGACGTCGGCGGCGCGGGCGGCATCCGGTTCGGAATTCCCGAGCGCGACCTCCGTCGCGGGTGCCGCGCCGACCGCGGCGAACGTCGACGGCGTGTAACCGGGGGCGGATGCCAGGGCGCCCAGGGTCGCGCGCAGACTGCCGCGCGAACGGTCGGTGCCGCGGTCCAGCACGGCGAGCACGGGACGGTCGGCGGTGCCGGTGCGGGCGAACGCGAGGTGGCCGGCCGCGGCCGCCAGAGCAGATCCCCGCCGGGCGCTGTCATTCTCGGCGGCGGCGGCGGTGAGGGCGCGTGAGACCTCGGTGTCGTAGACGGGGGTGGACACCCCGCCCACGGTCGCGCTCGCAGTGCCGGGCGCAGCGCCGAGGTTGCTCGAGCCGACGAGGACCCGGGCGGGAGCCGCGTCGGTGCCGAGCGCGCCGAGGGCGGTCACGACGCCGGGGTCGACCGAGCCGGTGGCGGGCCAGAAGACGTTCGCCGTCGCGCTTCCGATGTCGAGCAGCGCCGCGAGGTCGGGAAACGAGGGCTGTCCGGGCGCCGGGGTCGCGCCCGGGCTCGGCGCGACGGCGGATCCGGGCTGGGTGAAGTCGGCCGCGGCCATGTAGGCCTGCAGCGACGTGGGGTGCAACGGCGTCGTCACGCCCGCCCGAATCTGCGACGACAGATCGGCGTCACCGAACTGCAGGGCGAAGCGGTCGTTCGGTAGCGAGAGCAGGCGCTGCAGCCAGGCGGTCGCGGTCGGCGGCGCGGACGACCCGAGCACACGGATCGAGGCCGGGAGGGCCGGATCGATCGCGAGGGTGGCGAGCGTGCCGGCCACCGCATCGAGCTGGGCCGACAACGCGCCGTCGACCGCGGTCAACTCGGCCAGTTCGCTCGCGGTGAGAAGGCCACGGATGCGCGGAGCGGCCGTGATCGGCACGACGACGGCGAGAGGAGTGGCCGCGCCGTCGGCGGGGATGACGACGACCGTGGGGGCCTGGAGCGACGTTCCTCCGTCGGTGCGCACGAGCACGGGGTACACCCCCGGCGCGCGGCCGACGAGCGCCGGGTCGGTGCCGGGAACGGTGAACGACACCGAGGTCTGTGTGCCGGAGGCGGTGGCATCCAGGGTGCCCGTCGCGATCTGCTGCAGTGCGACGCCGGACGCGTCCCCGCTCAGCCACCGCGTGAGCGCGGCGTCGTCGCCGAGCGCGGAGGTACCGATCGACAGCGCCGCCGAACTCGCCGTGGCACTCGTGCCGGCGGGAGCGGCGAGGGTCGCGAGCACGGCGAGAGTGTCGCCCGGGCGCAGGATGCCGTTGCCGCTCGGGGCCGCCGCCAGGGTCGGGGGCGCCGCGCTCGCGGACGGGCTGGGCGACGGCGTCGCGGCCGCCGTCGCCGCCGCCGGGACCGCCAAACCGACCGCGAGCGCGGCCGCGGCGAGGGTCGCCAGCAATCGGCGCGTGAAGGGGCGCCGCAGCACGGGTGAGCCCGAGGGCAGGGAGGTCACGGTCATACGAGCGTCGGTGGGCGAGGCGGCCTCGCACCGCGACGAGTCTAGGCCCGCGCACCTCGGAGCCCCCCGATAGCCTCGCGCAGACGATTGAATGGACCGGTGCTCCCCGAACCCGACCCGATCCTGTGCCGTGCTCTCGCCGACGACCTGCGCTCCGCGGGCTTCTCGGGGGCGGCTCTGCGCGACGCGTGGGGCGAGCAGGCGGATGACGCCGTGTCCCGCGGTCTGCGTCAGCCGGCCCTGCGCGCCCTGGGCGATCGGCGCGACGCGCTCGCGACGCTCGGCCGGCTGTGGTGCCTCGGGTTCGCCGTCGACGTCGAGGCCGCGGCCGCGGCACTGCCGAACCTCGGTGTGGCGGGGGCCGTGTCGCTCGGGCTCGTCGGGATCGACGGCGACCGCGTGGTCCCCGCGGTCCTCGTGCGCCCGCAGCCGTTCGGCGACGCGGACGGCAGCGTGGAGTGGTGGATCGCGAGCGACCTCGACGAGGCGGCCCTGGGCGGACCGCTCCCCGAGGACCACGTGCTCGGCGTCGGCGGGGCCTCGCAGACCCTCGCACGCCTGCAGCTCACGTGGCGTGGCGGAACGGCTCTCGACCTCGGCACGGGGTGCGGCATCCAGGCCCTGCGGCTGCGGCGCCTCGTTCCGCACGTCGTCGCGACCGACATCTCCGAACGGGCTCTGCGCTTCACGCGCCTGAACGCCCTGCTCAACGACGTGGACGGCATCGAGACGCGCCTCGGCTCGCTCTTCGACCCCGTCGAGGGTGAGACATTCGAGCGGGTGGCATCCAATCCCCCGTTCGTGATCACTCCGCGCGTCGCGGGGGTCCCGGCGTACGAGTACCGCGACGGCGGGCTCGAGGGGGACGCGCTCGTGGCCTCGGTCGTCGCGGGGGTCGCCGCGCACCTGTCGCCGGGCGGGGTCGCGCAGTCGCTCGGCAACTGGGAGTACCGCCACGGGCACTCGGGTCTGGATCGGATCCGAGAGTGGGTCGATCCCTCGCTGGACGCCTGGGTCATCGAGCGCGAGGTGCTCGACCCGCTCGCGTACGCCGAGCTGTGGGTGCGCGACGGCGGCACGGTGCCCGGAACCCCCGCGTACGCCCGGCTGATCGACGCGTGGCTCGACGACTTCGCGCAGCGGGGCGTGACCGGCATCGGGTTCGGATACGTGCTGCTGCGGCGTCCGCTCGCGGGAGCCCCGACCCTCGCGCGGTACGAGCGCGTTGCCGGCGGAGGCGAGTCCACGTTCGGGCCGCACCTCGCGGCATGCCTCGAGAACCACGACCGCGCCGCCCTGCTCGACGACGAGGGGCTGGCATCCGCGATCCTCCGCGTCGCGCCCGACGTCACCGAGGCCCGCCACCACCGCCCGGGCGAGGAGTCGCCGTCGGTGATCGAGCTGCGCCAGGGCGGCGGCTTCGGTCGCACGCTCGAGGTCGACTCGGCGCTCGCCGCGCTCGTGGGCGCGTGCGACGGCGACCTCGCCGTCGGTCCGCTCGTCGACGCGATCGCGCAGCTGCTGGAAGTGGATGCCGACGAGCTCCGCGCCGACATCCTGCCCCGGGTGCGCGAGCTCATCGTCACCGGATTCCTGACGTTCACGGACGCGTGAGTTCGGGCGCGCGTTGCGCGTTGATCGCCGAGACCGCATCTCACTGACATCTGCGATGCAGTTTGCAGGGGAATTGTCAGCCGGATGCAGTCTCGCGGCCCCCGTTAGGCTCGAAGGCATGCTGAACATGGCCGAGGGTGTCGCGCGCCTCGGTGAGCTCGCCGAGCACCCCGTCGTCTCGACGCTCGCTCGCGTGTTCGCCGACGCCGGTCGCGACCTCGCGATCGTCGGCGGTCCGGTGCGCGACGCGCTGCTCGGCCGCACGACCCACGACTTCGATTTCACGACCGACGCGCGCCCCGACGAGATCCTGGCGCTCGTGAAGCCCGTGTCGTCGGTGCAGTGGGACGTCGGGCGGGCCTTCGGCACGATCGGCGCCAAGGTGCGCGGCGAACAGGTCGAGATCACGACGTACCGCGCCGACAGCTACGACGGCGTCACGCGCAAGCCCACAGTCGAGTTCGGCGACACCCTCGAGGCCGACCTCAGCCGCCGCGACTTCACCGTCAATGCGATGGCGCTGCGCGTCCCCGCCCGCACGCTCGTCGATCCGACCGGCGGTGTCGAAGACCTCCTCGCGCAGCGTTTGCGCACCCCCATCGACCCGGCCGTCAGCTTCGGCGACGACCCGCTGCGCATGCTGCGGGCGGCCCGGTTCGCGTCCCAGCTCGAGTTCACGGTCGACCCCGACACCCTGGATGCCATCGCCGAGCTGCGCGGAACGCTCGAGATCGTGAGCCCCGAACGCGTGCAGTCCGAGCTCGTGCGGCTGCTCCAGACCGATGACCCGGTGCGCGGCATCCGGGTCCTCGTCGAAACGGGGCTGATCGACGAGTTCCTGCCCGAGATCCCGGCGCTGCGCCTCGAGGTCGACGAGCACCACCACCACAAGGACGTGTACGAGCACTCCCTGACCGTGCTGCGCCAGGCGATCGCGCTCGAGAAGGAGCGGCATCCGGATGCCGGCCCCGACGTGCCGCTGCGCCTCGCCGCGCTTCTGCACGACATCGGCAAGCCCGCGACCCGGCGTCTCGAACCGGGCGGCGGCGTCACGTTCCACCACCACGACATCAAGGGCGCGCGCATGACGCGCAAGCGCCTGCAGGCGCTGCGGTTCGACGCCCACACGACGACCGTGGTGTCGCGCCTCGTGGAGTTGCACCTGCGCTTCTTCGGCTACGCCGAGGGGGCGTGGACGGATGCCGCCGTCCGCCGCTACGTCCGCGACGCCGGCGACGAGCTGGAACGCCTGCACATCCTCACGCGGGCCGACGTGACCACGCGCAACAAGCGCAAGGCCCAGCGCTTGGCATCCGCCTACGACGACATCGAGACCCGGATCGCCGCCCTGCGCGAGCAGGAGGAGATCGACGCGATCCGCCCCGAGATCGACGGCAATCGCATCCAGCAGATCCTGGGGCTGAAGCCCGGTCGCGAGGTCGGCGAGGCGTACCGCTTCCTCCTCGAGCTGCGCCTCGACGAGGGCGTCCTTGGCGAGGACGAGGCCGAGAAGCGGCTGCGCGAGTGGTGGGCTGCGCGGGGCTGAGTTTGGTCCGCACGTTTCGGGCCGTGACGGGTTTGATCGTGCAGCGGGGCGGTCACTGTGCGTCCCGGTGCATGGATCGCGCCCCATGCCCAACCGCAAGCGCAGCGGGGCGTGATCCGGCGCCCCCAATCCGCCGGATCACGCCCCGAAATCTTGATGTTCAGTCGTCCTCGTCGTGAGCCTCGGCCAGGGCCGCGACCACGAGGTGCGTGAGATCGATGCTCACGATCCTGGGCTGGTCGCTCACGGCGCCGCCGCCTCCGCGCCGGGACTGGGCGTCGCGACGGGTGCCGTCGGGGACGGTTCCGGCGAGGGGACCGCATCGGTGGGAATGGGCTGAACCCGCAGGAACGGGAACGTCGTCGGCTTCGCCTTCGCGACGTCGTCGACGTCGTCCCAGTTGATGGCGTCGGCCGGGATCTCACGCAGCGGATAGATGTTCCACGCGTCGCTGGCTCCGGGTGCGGTGTACGGCACCGGGACAGGCCCTCCCCCGCCGTAGAAGTACGAGTCGTACGGCTGTTGTCCCATCTCGCGGCCGACGGTGGTGAGCGGAGTGCCGTCCTGGTCGAAGAGCTGCACCGCCGGGAGGGCATTCCCCTCGGCGTCGAACGCGAAGATGTTGCGCACGCGCTGGCCGTCGACCGAGAGCCCGGGGACGTACGTGGCGTCGGGGATGTAGGAGTCGCGCGTCAGTGCCTGCGAGAGGGCAGTCGAGATCGCGAGGGCGAGAACGGGGAGCGCGAGCACCGCGCCGACGCTCATGACGGTGCGGAGCACGCGTACCCACGGTCGCGGGAGCCAGCGGCCGCGACCCCATTGGACGCTCAGCAGCACCGCACCGAGCAGGATGACCCAGGTGAGGGGGTTGCCGGTGACGAAGAAGACGGCGCCCAGAAGACCGCCCGAGGGTGCGCTGGGGACCAGCACGAGCATGACGAAGTAGGCCATGAGGTACCAGACGAATCCGCGCACGAGCCACCACACCGGCCGGAGCGACCGCAGCAGATCGAGCGTCCATGCGCCCGCGGGGTTCGCCGTCAGGCTCGCACCGAGTTCGCGCCATCCCTCGCGGACCTGCTGAGCCAGCGACTTCCGCGTCGCCGCAACCGCATCGCTGCGTTCCGGGAGTCCTGCGGCCGCGCGCAGTTCGGCGGCGTAGGTCGTGGCATCCGGGAGTTCGAAGTCGTCGCCGGCCTCGGTGGCCTGGTCGGAGAGATCGGCTTCGAGACCGTCGAGCAGGTCGTCGATCTCGTCGGCGGGAAGGTCGTCGAGCTGCGCGCGCACGGAGGCGGCGAACGTACGGATGTCTTCGCGAGCGGGCGTGGTGATCATCGGGCGTCTCCGATCGTGCGCAGGGTCTTCGGGCGGGCGGTGTCGTCGAGCAGGTCGGTCATCGCCGACGAGAAGTGAGCCCAGGTGGTGCGCTGCGCGTCGAGCAGCTCCCGGCCCTGGGTGTTGATCGCGTAGTACTTGCGGTGCGGTCCGCCGTCCGACGGAACGACGTAGCTCGACAGCGCGCCGGCCGAGTAGAGCCGACGCAGCGTGCCGTACACCGAGGCATCCCCCACCCCACCGAGGCCCGCATCGCGCAGGCGTCGCACGATGTCGTAGCCGTACCCGTCGTCGTGCTGCACGACCGCGAGCACGGCGGCATCCAGCACCCCCTTGAGCAGCTGCGTCGTATCCACGCGCGCCCCCTTTCGCTTGTCTGTGAGGGACAGTACCACGCGATGCGCAGTAGTGCGCGGTGCGGATGCCACCGGTGTGGCGTGCCGTGCGCGATGTTCGAAATGCCCCTCGCATGAGGGGTGATCGGGCCGTAGAACGCAATCGACGTCACCTGGGACTGCAATATCCGTCAGTGGCTTGAGGCCATGACGTGGAGAGGACTCGGCTGCATAGCTTGGCGCGGGGGCAGTGGCCTGCCGTCCTTGCGTTGACCGATCGGAGCACTTATGACACCCACGCCCACATCCCCTGAGCCCGTCGGCGACGCCTCCCGGAGCCAGCGGGGTATCTCGCGCCGGTCGATCGTCGTTGCGGGCGCATGGTCCGTCCCCGCCATCACCGTCGCTGTCGCCGCTCCATCCGCCTCTGCGTCGACCACTCTCGCCATCGTCGTCACTGAGCCGCCCACCCAGACCACGGCGTGCAGCGCGACGGTCACCCCCATTCGTTTCACGGTCACCGAGAACGGTGCCCCCGCAGCGGGGCGTGCCGTGACGGTCACGTTGCCCGATGGCGCGCGCTTCCGTTCCGGCGTGACCGGTACCTACATCAGCGGGTCGGACGGCGTCGTTACGGTTCCAGCGGGAGACATCCTCGCCGGTCCGAAAACGGGTGTGATCTCCGCGACCGTTTCTGGTGCGAATATCCAGACCGCTTTCCCCGTCCGGACGACGGGTGCCTTGCAGTACGGCTCGAAGGCGGCGAATATCGCTGCGGCGAGTAATTCCGGTTTCGTGCGTCTGTCGGCGTCGGATAACGGTGCGGTCGCGGTGAAGGCGAACGGTGAGGTCTGGCGTACCACGTCGGATGCGCCGGAGTGGGTGAAGGTCGGCGATGGCGGGTCGACGGAGGCGAATCAGTCCGGCTATGTGGCTTTCGGGAACGGTGAGTCCGGGGATGCGCTGTGGGTAAAGGATGGCGCGTTGCGGTATGGCTCGACGGCGGCGAATATCGCTGCGGCGAGTAATTCCGGTTTCGTGCGTCTGTCGGCGTCGGATAACGGTGCGGTTGCCGTGAAGGCGAACGGTGAGGTCTGGCGTACGACCTCGGCAGAGCGCCCGTGGGTCAAGGTCGGCGATGGCGGGTCGACGGAGACCAACCAGTCCGGGTACGTGAATTACTCGAATGGCACGACGGGTGACGCCCTGTGGATCAAGACGACCACCACCTGCGCGGTCTGACGGCGGATCAAGGGAATTGACCGCCCCGACGGGGCGGTGGTGGCGGGGGATCTCGACGCTGATTGAGCTTCGAGGTCTCCCGTCGCCGGGATTACAATGTTCGATTTCGGTGACTGAAATGCGCTCGAGCTAGATGCGTCTTACTATTTCCTCGAGGTGCGCCCATGAAGAATGACCACTCCGCACTCGGCTCCCTCAGGTTTCACGATGGTGTCGGATGGCTCGGATCGATCGGGTTTCAGCGCATCACGGCCAGGACGACAGACGTCGAGGTGCTGCGGAAGGTCTTCAGTGACGCGGGGGCGAGCCTCCTTCCACCGATCAGACCCGTCGATATGGACCTCGCGGCACTACGGTTCGACTCGTTCTTGGTCGCGCGATTCACCACGCGATCTCTCGCGATGGAGTGGACTCGTGCGCGGCCGCGCTCTAGTCGGCGGTTCCTTGCCCTGTTCGTGATGTCCGGCGCCGTCGCAGTGACCACCGACGTGCCGCGAACGGTCGTAGAGAACAATGGCGTCTTCGTGGTTCGCCCGGGGAGCGACCGGATCGTGACCGAGTTTCTGGTCCCCTCCGAGGTTGTCGTGTTCACGTTCGATCGGGACGAGGTCGGTGGACTGAGCGAGGGTCCGCTGTCGCCCGAGCCGATGTCGATGACGTCGCCTGTGCTCCGCTCAGCCTGCACATTCATGTGCGGGTTGGTGGACAGCAGAACCGCGGACGACGAGGGGAACGTCTCGGTTCTGCGGGAGCTGACTCGCGGCATGGCGCGCGCACTCGTGCAGGAGGCATCGGGCGTCGCGGAGCAGGCGGATGACGAGTTCGACCGCATCATCCTCATCCTCAAGCGCAACGCGCACGCACCGAGTTTCGGTCCCGACCAGGTGAGCGAGGTGTTGGGGATGTCGCGACGAAGCCTGGAGAGGATCTTCTCTGCACACGGTCGTACGTTCGCTCAGACCCTGAGAGAGGTGCGGGTGGAGGCAGCGCTTCAGCTCTTGCGCGAGGAGCCTCCCCACAGTTTGGAGGAGGTCGCCGAGCGGAGTGGCTTCGGATCGGTCGACTCGTTGCGGCGAGCCTGCCTGCGCCACCTCGGAAAGACGCCCCGAGACATTCGCGACGCCGGCGGACTCATCGAATCGCCGTCGCAGTCACGCGCCAGCTGACCTCGGTCGGGTGAGTGTCGCCACCACGACTACCGAGGGGGTGGCATCCACTCCCGGATGCCACCCCCTCGACGCTCTGGCCGGTCTGGGGCCGCGAAACGGCAGATGGGGCGGTCCATTGCGCGCCCCACTGCACGGATCACGCCCCGAACGCCCGGCATCGAACGCCCCGGAGCGCGACGCCCGCTTACGGAACGACGACCGCGCGGCCGCGCACCTCGCCGTGGTGCAGGCGCTGGTAGGCCTCGACGGCGGAGTCGATGTCGTACTTCTCGACGTGCACGCCCACGGCGCCGCTGCGGGCGAGGTCGAGCACCTCGATCAGCTCGCTGCGGGTGCCCCAGTACGGCGCGCGCACGGCGGCGCCCATCGGCGTCGAGAAGAAGCCGGCGGGCAGGATGCCACCACCGATGCCGACGATGTGGATGAAGCTGTTGATCGCCGCGACCTCGCGGGCCAGGTCGATCGTCGGCTGCGCGCCGACGAAGTCGAACACCGCCGACGCGCCGAGGCCGCCGGTGAGCTCGCGGATCCGCTCGGCGGCGTGCTCGTCGGAGGTCACCGTGTGGTGGGCGCCGACCTCGCGGGCGAGGGCGAGCTTGTCTTCGCTGACGTCGACCGCGATGACGGTGGCCTGCGTGATCGCGCGGAGGATCTGCACGCCCACGTGTCCGAGGCCGCCGACGCCGATCACAACGGCCGTCGCACCGGGGTACAGCTTCTCTTTCGCGGCGACGATCGCGTGGTACGGGGTGAGTCCGGCATCCGTCAGCGAGACCGTCTCGACGGGGTCGAGGTCGCCGAGCGGCACGAGGTGGCGCGGGTCGTCGACGATGACGTACTCGGCCATGGCGCCCGGGCTGCCGAGTCCGGGAGGGGTGATGCCCATCGCGGCGGCGTAGGGGCAGTAGTTCTCGGCGCCGCTGGCGCACGCGTGGCAGCGACCGCAGCCCCAGGGGCCGTAGATGGCGTACGCGGCGCCGATCTCGACGCCCTCGACACCCTCGCCGAGCTCGTCGACGACGCCCGCGCCCTCGTGGCCCAGGGTCAGGGGCAGGCCGTAGGTGTACTGCTCCTCGGGCAGGTCCATGACGAACCAGTCCGAGTGGCACAGGCCCGCAGCGGTCACCTTCAGGCGCACCTGACCGGGGCCGGGGTGGGGATCGTCGATCTCGACGACCTCGGGTCCTCTACCGATCTCCCGGTACTGCACTGCCTTCATGGCATCCCTTTCTGTCGGTGGTTCGGGTACTTCCACCGTCCTCCCGTCGCGGGGGCGTGTCGAGGGGGGTGGCGGCGTTTTCCGCGCTTGAGAACGGAACTCATCAATGCACGTGAATGGACTGGCGGATGCCGGGAGCGACACGCCGACGCGAGCGCGCTGGTGCCGCGAGGTCGGCTCCGCTTGTGTCGCGCCCCGCCGGTTCGGGGCGCGGAACGTGGCCCCGGGGCGTTGTGCGTGGCCCCG
This sequence comes from Microbacterium sp. 5K110, assembly GCF_005774735.1. Classification (GTDB taxonomy): domain Bacteria; phylum Actinomycetota; class Actinomycetes; order Actinomycetales; family Microbacteriaceae; genus Microbacterium. Next base: position 41,638 of record NZ_VBUM01000019.1, read on the forward strand.
GGGCCACCGAGGCTGCTTCCGCACGCGGCCCGCAGCGCCAGGTGCCTGGCATCCCGCCGTGAACCCTGCCGCGGTGGCACGCGCCGACCTACACTGGTGCCACCTCCGTCACCGTCGATGGGAGTCCCGTGCCTTCTCCATGGTCGCGACCGACCATCTCCCCCGAGACCTCGGGATTGCTCATCGCGCGTGCGCACGACGAACTCCTCGCGGGCAACGACGATCGCCGTCTCGACGACGTGAGGCCCCTGGTGCAGGACTCGTGGCGGCGGTCGCTGGCATCCCTCGTCGGACCCGAAGGCCTGCCGACGCTCGAGTTCGCGAGCGACGAGCTCGAGGCGTACCGCCGGGCTCATCCGCTGGCCGGGGTCATGGACATGGTCCGCGCGCTGCTGCTGCCCGGGTCGGCCGAGGATTCCGGCGTCGTCGTGGCCGTGGGCGACGCGGCCGGGCGGCTGCTCTGGGTCGAGGGCGATCAGCGCGTCCGCACGCTCACGGGAGACATGGGTTTCGTGGCCGGCGCGAACTGGTCGGAGGATACCGTGGGCACCTCGGCCCCGGGGACGGCGCTGACCCTCGACCGGTCGGTGCAGATCCGTGGGGCCGAGCACTTCAACCGGCTCGTGCAGGCGTGGTCGTGCACCGCGGCACCGGTGCACGATCCCGAGACGCGGCAGCTGTTGGGGATGATCGACGTCACGGGAGGGCCCGAGGCCGTCACCCCGCAGGCCCAATTGCTGGTGGATGCCACGGCCCGGGCGATCGAGAGCGAGATCCTCGTCGCACGGCTCCGGGCGCAGCAGACTCCTCCGCCGCGGTCCCCGCGCCGTTCCCCCGGGACGCGGGCGGTGCTGCGGATCCTGGGCCGCGACCGCGCGCTGCTGGAGGTGTCGGGCGAGACCGGCGAGACGGTGATCGAGCTCGGCGCGCGGCACGCCGAGATCCTGCTGCTCCTGGCCGTGCACCGCGAGGGCATGTCCGCTGAGGTGCTGAGCGAGGCCGTCTACGGGCACCCGGCGACCGAGACGCTGCGGCCCGAGATGGTGCGGCTGCGCCGCGTGCTCGCGCCCCTCGCGCCCGGTCTGGTGCCGGCATCCCGCCCGTATCGGCTGCTCGACGGCCTCGAGACCGACGCGCAGCAGGTGCTGTCGCTGCTCGACCGCGGGGCGCACCGCGTGGCCCTCGCCGCCTACCGCGGGCCGGTGCTGCCCGACTCCGTCGCGCCCGGGGTGGTCGAGGTGCGCGAGTCGGTGCGCTCGGCGCTGCGCGAAGCCCTGATCGAGGAAGCGGGGATCGACGTGCTGCTCGCGTACGCCGAGACCGCCGACGCGCGCGAGGACGTCGAGCTGCTGCGGTTGTGCCTCGGGATGCTGCCGGCCCGCTCGCCGAAGCGTGCTGGACTCGTGACCCGGATCGAGCGCCTCGAAGGGGACTGATGTCGGAGGCCCTGGCTACGCTGGCTGCATGGACGAACAGACGCTCGACATCTTCTCGGCTGCTCGCGCGCGACGTGACGTGGGGCGCATCCGCGAGGCCCTCGCCGAGGTCAAGGCCGGCGACATCGCTCGTGTCATCGTCCGCTCCCCTCGCTACGGGCTGTACGCCCTCGAGGGCACGGTACGCATCGGTGTCGGTGGTCAGCCGCTCGTCGGCGACGTGATCCTCGCCACGAGCGCCGAGATCCAGCGCATCGACCTCGGCATCCCCGCCCCCGAGCCGGCCTTGTCGGCCGACGTCGTCGACCCCTCGACGCTCCCCCACGGCACGCCCGTGCGCGTGACGTTCCTCACGCCCACGCACCAGACCTTCGCCGTCACCGGTCCGATCACCGCGGGCAACGACCGCTTCCTCCTCGTCGGCAGCTGGATCGTCGCCGACGACCGCGCCATCGCCCCGCGCGTGCAGAGCATCGAGCGTCTCGACAACGTCGACCTGCACGAGGTCAACGTCCCGCCGCTGCGATCGGTTCTGGCCGACGCCGACGCGTAATCGCACGACAGAAGGGATGCCGCGGCCTCAGGGTCGCGGCATCCGTCGTTCTGCGCCCCGCGGGGTCGGCCGCGGCCGGGCGGCTGGCGTAGTCGTGCGGTGGCGCGGGGTGCAGCGGCCGTGTGGCGCGGTCCGGCCCGGCCCCCGTGCAACCCGATGCAACGTCCCTCGGCGTACCGTCGGCGCATCGCCGCCCCAAGGCCGTTGCGGCGTTCATGACCGTCGAAGGAGACACGCATGACCATCGTCGAAGAAGGCGTTTCCAGCGTCTACGCCGCCCCCGGTTCGCGCGGGGCCGTCGCCGAGTATCGCGAGCGGTACGGGCACTACATCGGCGGGGAGTGGGTCGAGCCGCACAGCGGTGAGTACTTCGAAGACATCACCCCCGTCACGGGCAAGCCCTTCTGCGAGGTCGGTCGCGGTGACGCCGCCGACATCGACCGGGCCGTGGATGCCGCCTGGAAGGCGTTCGCATCCTGGAAGAAGACCACGGCCGCCGAGCGCAGCGTCATCCTGAACAAGATCGCCGACCGCATCGAGGAGAACCTCGAGAAGATCGCCGTCGCCGAGACGTGGGAGAACGGCAAGCCGGTGCGCGAGACGCTCGCGGCCGACATTCCCCTGACCGTCGATCACTTCCGCTACTTCGCGGGGGTGCTGCGGGCGCAGGAGGGCTCGCTCAGCCAGCTCGACGAGAACACCGTCGCGTACCACTTCAACGAGCCGCTCGGAGTGGTGGCCCAGATCATCCCGTGGAATTTCCCGATCCTCATGGCCGCGTGGAAGCTCGCTCCCGCGCTCGCCGCGGGAAACTGCGTCGTGATCAAGCCGGCCGAGCAGACGCCGGCATCCCTTCTGTTCCTGTTCGACATCATCGGCGACCTGCTGCCGGCCGGTGTCGTGAACATCGTCAACGGTTTTGGCATCGAGGCGGGGGCGCCGCTCGCGCAGCACAAGCGCGTCCGCAAGGTCGCGTTCACGGGTGAGACCACCACGGGCCGCCTGATCATGCAGTACGCGTCGCAGAACCTCATTCCGGTGACGCTCGAGCTCGGAGGCAAGAGCCCGAACCTCTTCTTCGAAGACGTCGCGCGCGCCACCGACGACCCCTACTACGACAAGGCGCTTGAGGGCTTCACGCTCTTCGCCCTCAACCAGGGCGAGGTGTGCACGTGCCCGTCGCGGGCGCTGATCCAGCGGTCGATCTACGACCAGTTCCTCGGCGACGGCCTCGCCCGCGTCGGCAAGGTGAAGCAGGGCAACCCGCTCGACCCCGAGACGATGATCGGCGCGCAGGCCTCGAACGACCAGCTCGAGAAGATCCTGTCGTACATCGAGATCGGCAAGGCCGGCGGCGCGAAGCTGCTCACCGGTGGCGAACGGGTCGACCTCGGCGGCGAGCTGTCGGGCGGCTACTACGTCCAGCCGACGGTGTTCGAAGGCACGAACGACATGCGGATCTTCCAGGAGGAGATCTTCGGCCCGGTGCTCTCGGTCACGTCGTTCGACGACTTCGACGACGCGATCTCGATCGCGAACGACACCCTCTACGGCCTGGGCGCCGGTGTGTGGAGCCGCAGCGGCGACACCGCCTACCGCGCCGGTCGGGCCATCGAGGCCGGACGCGTCTGGACCAACACGTACCACCAGTACCCGGCGCACGCCGCGTTCGGCGGGTACAAGCAGTCGGGCATCGGCCGCGAGAACCACCTCAAGATGCTCGACCACTACCAGCAGACGAAGAACCTGCTCGTGTCGTACGCCGAAGGCGCGATGGGTTTCTTCTAAGCCGGCGCCGTGGGCTGCAGCGTCTTGGCGCCGTCGTGGACGGAGCGTCGGGGCGGCGGGTCGCCGACGCTCGGTGACCCCCGGGATGCTCTCCCCGGGGGTCACACCCTTTTGGTTGGTGTTGAGGCTGTGCGTGTCCCACTTGGTGCGGGTTCGGCGGGCTGAATCGGCACATTGTGGGACGCGCGTGTGGTTTCGGTGGTGGCGTGTCCCACTTTGTGCGAGTTGCACCGGCTGAATCCGCACTTAGTGGGACATGCCTGTGGGTGACGTCGGTGGCGTGTCCCACTTGGTGCAGATCGAGCGCCGATCTCCCGCACGTAGTGGGACGCGCTCTCGAGGAATGGAGAAGAACGGATGCCAGAACTCTCCCGCGTGGACGTGACGGATGCCGCGGCCGCGCTGCTGCGCGACCTGACGGCGAAGCACGGCCCGCTGATGTTCCACCAGTCAGGCGGCTGCTGCGACGGCAGCTCCCCCATGTGTTACCCGGTGGGGATGTTCCTCACCGGCCCCAGCGACGTGCACCTCGGCAACATCGACGTCGGCCTCGACGATCCGATCGAGGTCTACATGTCGGAGTCGCAGTTCGAGTACTGGAAGTTCACGCACCTCACGATCGACGTCGTGCCGGGGCGGGGTGCGGGGTTCTCAGTCGAAGGGCCGACGGGGATGCGGTTCCTCATCCGGTCGCGGATGTTGACCGAGGAGGAGGCGGTGGCGTTCGGGGTGGGGGTGTGATG